>JAHEDF010000502.1 GCA_024641365.1 Planctomycetota bacterium
CATGTCACCATCTTCGTCATCATCGATTGGTTCATCGACTACACCTTTACCGCGTTTGACATGCAGCGTGTATTCAACCAATTTACGATCTAAGGTGACGCGATTGATTCCAAGAATTTTTGCCGCACGTAATTTGACACCACGTTCTTTGTTGAGCGCGTATATAATTAATAAGCGCTCTGTGCGTTGGAAAAACGAGTTAATATCAGGGCCGGTGGCATCGGCGTAGCGTTCTAGCGCATCGCTTAAAGCCTGTGAGGGATCAGTGCTGCTAGAAATTAATTGGTTGCGTGCTTCAACGGGTAAGTTGTCGCGATAACTACGTATTGTTGGTGGAATAAGTTCATCAATGAAGGTGTTGGCGGGTGCTAACACGACTGCTTTTTGTACGCAGTTTTCTAATTCGCGAATATTGCCCGGCCATGGATAGGCGATCAATAATTCAAGAATATGGCGAGGAACTTCATCAACATTTTTATAATTTTGTCGATTATATTTTTGTAAGAAGTGATTGATCAGCAGGGGGATGTCTTCGCGACGTGAACGAAGTGGTGGCAATAATAAATTAACCACGTTTAAGCGGTAATAGAGATCTTCGCGGAAACGACCTTCCGCAACATCTTTTGCTAAATCTCGATGGGTTGCGGCAATAATACGCACATCAACGTTAATTGAATTGTGATCGCCAACACGCGTAATGGTTTTTTCCTGTAAGACGCGTAATAAACGCACCTGCGCTTCCATGCCTAATTCGCCGACTTCGTCTAAAAATAGCGTGCCACCATTGGCAACTTCGAACAGCCCTTTCCGGTCATGATCAGCACCAGTAAATGCACCGCGTATATGACCAAATAATTCACTTTCGAGTAAAGCGGGACTTAATGCACCGGCATTAATAGAAACAATAGGTTTATGGGCGCGATGTGAATGGCTGTGAATTAATTTTGCTAATAATTCTTTTCCGGTGCCAGTTTCGCCTTGAATTAAAACCGTCGCGGTTGAGGCAGCAGCTCGTACAGCTGATTGAATAAGCGAGTGCATGATGCCGCTGTTAGTGAGAATATCGTGTTGCTTAACATCAATAGTTAACGCACCACGTAAAACTTGATTTTCTTCAACTAATTCACTGGATTCTAATTGCAGACGTAGGCGATCCATGCACCAGCGAGATAAAACATCGACCAAAAATGCGGCAGCATCTTCGCTATTTTTATGCGACACCATCAAGGTGGCGATGGGAACATTGCCGTCTCGTAATTGGCGGGCGACAACCGGTAAACCATCGGTTTCAATCGGCGCAGTGGTTGGTGATGCTAAGCTGGCAACTTCACTCGCATTGGGAATGCTTTCGCCAGATAAATAGGTGCCTGCAGGGCTGAGATGGCCTGGGCGAATATGCAGCCAAATACCACCGATAGTATGCCAATTCACTACTTCCAGCCACAGCCGTTCGAGCACCAAGCGAGGGCCGACGGCGGGGTCGAGCATATGAAGAACAGAACCGACTCGAGTAGGCCACGTATGCATGGGTGATCCATTGCACATCTCGGGCCGAACCAAATCTGCTGCATTTTGTTGCACAATGATGTTTGAAGTAGAATACATGGGTACTTTTTGTGAATGCGCTGCTTTAAAGTTGAGCAACTGCTAGGTGAGCGAACGGCGACAGGGGCTTATGGTTACGTGTACGTACACATTTTTACCCTTCGGGCGCTAACCAGCCATGGCAGTGGTTGGTGAGTTGGCGCGTCTTTTTTCATAGGCAGCAAGAAGTTTGGTGACTTCGGGGCGGCAGCTGCCGCAGGCGGTGCCAGCGCGGGTGGCCTGACAGATGCTGGCGACCGTACATTTTCCGGCTGCGCTTTGTTCAGCGATGGCTCGCGTAATGGTTTCGTCACCAATTTGATTACAGGAACAAATTAATTCACCTGCAATCGGTGCTGCAGTGGAACCGCCACGTAAAATGGTAGCGCGCCGTTCATCTAATTCAGTTTGTCCGGCAATTAATTGTAAATAATCAGAAAACCCAACGCTGTCCCCATACATAATTATACCAATTAAGCGATCGTCTCTAATTATTGCACGTTGATAAATACCAGCAGCTTCATCGTGATAAATAATTGATTGGCTGTGTGGGATGTCATCATCTGTAACGCCAGCACTGGCACACACCACGCCATGCACTTTTAAAACATTAGCATTAAATGGTCCTTGATAGGTGCTGTGTAAATTGCCACGTAAATAATCCACTAATTGCCGAGCTTGTTCTTCGGCAGCGGCTGTAGTGCCAGCCGAACCCCCATTATATTCGGCAACTTCACCAATAGCAAAGATAGCTGGATCGGACGAGCGGAAATAGCGATCAACAATAACACCAGTTGAACAATCTAATAAAGCGGAGCGCGCTAACTCGGCATTTGGTGCGGTTCCTGTGGCAAACACAACCGCGTCACAGGGAATTGTCTTGCCGTCTTTGAGCAGCACGCCGGTGACGTGATCGTCACCAATTAATTCATTTACTTCTGCACGGAAACGAATGGCAATACCGCGATCAACTAATTGTTCGGCTAATAATTTAGCGGCATGGTGATCAAGTTGACGTCCCATTAATTGATCGCTGCGTTGTAAGACTGTGATACTTGAGCCTAATTGTTGTAAGGCATCAGCTAATTCGAGTCCTAAAATACCACCACCAACAATGACGACGCGTTTTCCTGGACCGGATAAATCACGAATAGCTTCTGCGTCTGAGCGTTTGCGTAGGAAATGAACACCACGTGTCGGCATGGGACCTTGATAATGTTTGGCTGCGCGAGAACCGGTGGCCATTATCAGCATATCGTAATGGTGGATTTTGCCGTTGTGATCGACGATGTGTTTATTTTTTCGATCAATCTGATTAATCTTCACACCCGGTTGGAAATTGATGTGCTGTTCAGCCAAAGTCTCTGGCGTGCCTTTTACTAAATCATGCCACCGACTCGCGCCGCTGATATAATGAGGCAATAAAACGCGATTATATAAGGGTAAAGCCTCATCGCCAAAAATAGTAATATCATGTGGCAATTCTGCGGCGTGATGGGCCTCAATAAATCCGTAAGCAGCAGCACCGCCGCCAATAATAATAATATTTTGTTTATGCGCGACGAATTTACTGACTTCGACCGCGGCGTATTTTAAATCGGGCTCTTTCGACACAGGGTCAATGAGTGGACTGGTGACCACGTTGGT
>JAHEDF010000503.1 GCA_024641365.1 Planctomycetota bacterium
CGACCTCTACCACCCCAAGGTAGCGCTCTAATCCAGGCTGAGCTACGGTCCGTGATGTCTGTTGTAAGCAATTCGCAGGGGCTCGCTTTCTACGGATCCTCAATGGTCGAGTCAACGAGTAACGCTCAAGTGCTTTATTCGCGTCTTTTAAACTAATTGTTGGCGAAAACCGTTAGTCGTAAAAACCGCACTAGCGCCCCAGATGCAAGGCGTCTGAGGACGCAGCATGGCAGCGCCATGTAAGGATGAAGTAACACAGCTGATGGGTACTTATAAGAACAAAACAGCACACGAGCTAATTTATTAAAATCCCAGTCTAACAACTCGAAAATTATTCACTCTAAAAACCGCACTAGTGCCCCAGGTGCAAGGCGTCTGAGGACGCAGCATGGCAGCGCCATGTAAGGACGAAGCAACGCAGCAGATGGGGTGCTAGTGCGGTTTTTATAATGGGCGGCTGGAGGAGAAGCGATCCGCATCAATCATTTGCAATTGCCATTCCAGATTTTCTTTTTCGTCTTTCCACGTCGCAAATATGACGGCGGTTTTGGCAACGGGTAGCTCGTGCATCCATTCATCGGCCATGCGCTTATTCACTTCAAATAATGTCACTATAAAACCTACCGCGCTTTTGCCTGGCTTTTTGAGTGGCACCTCTTGGTCCCAGCGCGAGCCTATAATTTCTTGATAAACATCGTCGGCTGGAGCATCAAGTAGCCAATTGGGATCAATATTTTTTTTACCATGCTCATCTTTTAATAAATCGGTCGCGCGTTTGCGAACGGCACTAATATTGGCTTTTTGGCCATAAACGAGGAGACGAATGGTGAGTGGTTTAATTATCACGTAGATTAGTGTGTAAAAGAATATTTGTTCGTCTAGTCCTTATAATGAGATATGGTTAGCCCAATGCCCCCATACCAAAAAACACCTGCTTCTTCATCATGCGATAAAGGAACATATCCTCGGGAATTTCTTCCCCCTCTAAATGATGGCTGTGGCGTGGTGTAATGGCATTAATTTCATCAAGCGCATTACCACGGCCGCTGTAATCGGTTGCGTTATGACTTTTAATATACTGCACTAATTCTTGGGGGTGCTCTAATATGACGCAGCCTTTAGTGCGCTTTTTCACGAAATCTTGGAAGCCTCGTAAATAGGCACTATCATTAATTGTTTTAAACACATCGCCGCCATTATCGGATAATTTCTCGGTGGCGAATGATAATGGTGGACAAGGTTCAATCGAACCTTGCGGACCTATATGAAAACCTAAGCCCATCGCGGCTGGACAGAATGCTTCCCCTTCTGCGGTCCAATAGGTATCAATTAATAAAATTGGATGGCGGCGACGCAGATCAAGTAATCGTTTGCGCATTTCCACGATCTGTTGCTTCTGCATGCAATATTCTGGATGTGGGGTTTCTCCGACCGGACGGAAAATATAATACCACAAATACATCGCACCCTTTTTGATGAAGTGTTCGACATATAAGTCGTTCATCACTTCATCCATATTTTTGCCCGTCGCCGTGGTGGCGATACCATACAATACTTTGGCGCGTTTGAGGCGATCCATGCCCGCATCGGCCGCTTCAAATACACCTTTCCCACGGCGCATATCGTTATTCTCTTGCATCCCGTCGATAGAAATAAGTGGCGTTACATTGCCCACTTCAACGAGGCGTTTGACATTTTCTTCGGTAAACAACATACCGTTGGTAATAACTTGGAAATAACAATCACTGTGACGACGGAAAATATCCCAAATACCTTTATACATAAAAGGCTCACCGCCAAGCAATGTATAATAATAGGCATTCTTTTTCTTGCCGCTGGTAATTAAGGCATCGAGATCTTGCTCAGGTAAATAATGAGCCTCCCCTTCTTTTTCGACCCAACACCCCTGGCAACGTAAATTGCAGGTGTTCGTCAAAGCAACGAACATGAAGGGTGGAAATAATTCACCTTTTTTTAAACGGCGTTTATACGACCAAATCGCCTTTGCGCCTTTATACGCATATAAATAAGCAGCCTTCCATGCTAAGCGTGGATTTATCTCCGTCATACCGCGATAAGCCAATTGCATAATCATAGGAGATCCTTGTTTCTTAATGGTGATCCACAGCTGGTTCTGGACGACGTTCACGTAATGCTTTGACGCCAGCCGTAATTAATTGCGCTGCTTCATCGATTTCGGATTCGGTATTAAAACGCCCCACGCTGAATCGCACCGCACCTTCGGCGGTGCGCCAATCAATACCAATAGCACGTAATACATGAGATGGTTTTGGCGTCACCGACGTGCAAGCCGCGCCTAACGATGCTGCAACTCGTGGTGTATCGCGCAATAAATACCGCGCATCTATTCCAGGAAAAATAACATTGAGTGTCCCAGGTAAACACTTGGTCGGATGACCAAGACGTTGTGAGGCAACGTCTTGCAAGCCTGTCCATAACCGTTCTTTTAATGCCGATAAGCGCTTGGCTTCATCCGTCATTTCATTGTGAGCAATAGTTCCCGCTCGCGCAAAACCAACAATGCCTGGGACATTTATTGTACCCGCACGCATACCCCGTTCATGACCACCACCATATTGTAACGGCTGTAAACGCACACGTGGTTCGCGACGACGTACGTACAGCGCACCCACACCTTTGGGGCCATAACATTTATGTGCTGACAGCGACATTAAATCGATGTGCAAGGCATCGACATCAATGGGAATTTTTCCGTAGGCTTGCGCTGCGTCGACATGCAAAAACACACCGCGTTCACGCGTAATCTTTCCAATTGCTGCAATGTCATGAATGGTGCCAATTTCATTATTGGCCATCATGACCGTTACTAAAACGGTGTCAGAGCGAATTGCATCAGCAATCGCTTGCGGATCAACCAAACCAAATTCATCAACACCGATGATGGTTATATCCCAACCGTTATTTTTTAAAAATTCACAGGTTTCCAAAGTCGCGCTGTGTTCGGTGGCGACGGTAATAATATGACGACCACGATCTGCGTAAAAATGTGCAACACCTTGAATCGCTAAATTATTCGCTTCGGTAGCGCCGCTGGTAAAAATAATATCTTTACCCGTCGCATGAATACTGACCGCCACATGTGAGCGCGCCATTTCAGAACCACCCGCCGCATCACAACCGATGCCATGGGTCGCACTCGCAGCATTGCCATAATATTCTGTAAACCATGGCAACATGGCGTCGAGCAC
>JAHEDF010000504.1 GCA_024641365.1 Planctomycetota bacterium
TTATCTAATGTCGAATTAGAATCGTTGAATGAATTATCGGCTTCGGGTGTCAGTTGGTTTGGTAAGATGTTTGGTGGCCGTAAATAAGAGGTAAGTTTTGTTTGCTTTAAAGGCGCTGCCGGTCAGCGATAAATTTATGGCATTATAATAAAAAGAATACTTCATAGCCTAAATTGCCAATCAATGACTTTTGATGAATTAAGAGCCAATGCATGATTATAATCGATAATGAATTTGTAGATTTACCGACGCCAAGCGGAGAAATGCGTACGCATATTTTTCGTCCCGCAGAAAAAGGTAAGTACCCGAGTATTATTTTCTTTTCAGAAATTTACCAAGTAACGGGACCGATCCGTAGAACCGCAGCAATGCTTGCTGGATTTGGCTATGTGGTAGTTGTGCCGGAGGTTTATCATGAATTTGAACCATTGGGAAAAGTGTTGTGTTATAACCCCGAAGATACGGCTATTGGTAATGCCCATAAAATTGCCAAACCATTACAAGCTTTCGATGACGATGCACAAGCATGCATAACGTATTTGCAAAATAATCCACATTGTAGTGGTGCAATCGGAGCTGCTGGTATGTGTTTAGGAGGACATTTAGCTTTTCGCGCAGCATTTTTTCCTGAGGTCTTGGCAGCAGCATGTTTGTATCCCACAGATATTCACAAAGGCAGCCTTGGTTTAGGGCAATGTGATAACAGTTTAGCGCGGATACCTGACATACAGGGTGAGTTGCTAATGATTTTTGGGCGACAAGACCCCCATATTCCAGCCGAAGGTCGCACGCTTATTTATAATGCGCTGCATGCGGCTGAACGTACCTTTGAATGGCATGAGTTTAATGCTGCGCATGCGTTTATGCGCGATGAAGGACATCGTTATAACCCCGCTTTAGCATTAATATGTTATCGACTCATGACGGATATGTTTCATCGCACCTTGTCGCGCGTGCATTAAATGTCATCGTTGAGGCCTATGTCAGATATTATAGCGAAGTCGTTTCCAGGATATGCACTGCTTGATAGCGGCTCGGGACGTAAATTAGAATTAATTATAGATTTACTGGTGGATCGTGCGTCGCCAGCTCCCGTGTGGCGCCAGCAATTTAACGAGCAGGAGTGGCAAAAAGCAGTTGGGCGGGTTGAAAGGCGCAGCGACGGTGGAGGAAACTGGCATTGGCAGCAACAGGATCCTGGGGAAATAATATTACCTTATGCAATTGGTGATCGCGAACTTAACTTATTATTACGATTTACTAACTTTGGACATATCGGCATATTTCCTGAACAAGAACCGATATGGCGTTTATTACATGCAGCAGTTAATTCCCGTGGAAGCTGTAAGGGGCTAAATTTATTTGGCTATACCGGCGCAGCGTCATTGGCAATGGCAGCCGCAGGGGCAGAAGTATTTCATGTTGATAGCGCCAAAGGAGTTTTGTCGTGGGGCAAATCATCCGCAGAGAAAAGTGATTTAGGACAGGGAGCAGTTCGTTGGATTCATGAAGATTGCATGGCATTTTTAGAACACTCCGAGCGTAAAGGATTCAAGTACGATGTTATTTGTGCAGATCCACCAGCGTGGGGTCACGGCAAATCCAAAGAACAACAATGGAAAATTGACGAACAGTTCCAAGCACTGGCACAGCGTTTAGCAAACGTGTTGAGTCCGGAGGGATTTATCGTTTTATCTGCGCATGCGCCAGGCGTGCAAAAGCATGCCGTAGCGAACGTCCTGACGGCAGCAGGACTACCTGTAAATTATGCAGGTGATTTAACCCAGGCGCATCAAAACGACGCTCGTTTGTTACCAGCTGGAGTTTGTGCTATGAGCGGACCCGACACAGAACAATTACTCGCATCAATTACCGCTAATTAATTTATCGGCGGCGACGGCGAACACGCGGACGACGCGCAGAATTCTGACTATCAGGTCCACCTTGTTGAGCCATATCTTGGTTGGCCTGTAACGGTGAGCGAGACATGTCGCCTTCGGTTTCTGCGTCCTCAAATTCTTGATCAATATCACCAATGTCAGTGGTGCCGCCGTCATTAAATCCTTCTGGATGTAAAACGGGTATACGTCCCTCTGAAATTGCGCGTAATGCTTCAACCACCGCATCACCATCATAGAGGCGTTCAGATGGGCGTTTCGCTAACATGAGATCTAATAGATGCCGACAATCCACCGGTACAGTGGCAGGATAGGTCACTGGTTCAGTGGCGACACGTACAATTAAATCAATAACGGTATCACCATTCATAGGCGGACGGCCGACGAGCAAGAAATATAAGGTGGCTCCTAAACTGTACACATCACTGGAGGGGACGGCTTGTTTTGGATTTCGGTGTTGTTCAGGCGATGAATATTCTGGTGTGCCAACAATCGACAATACACGCGAACCTGTTTCTGGTGATTGCATAATGCGATCGCGCACCAAGCCTAAATCTAACAATTTTGCGGTACCATTACTTGAGACTAAAATGTTATCCGGTTTAACATCACGATGCACTAAACCTTGACGATGTGCCTGTCCTAAAGCTTTGGAAATTTGGTAAATGATATGCAGTGCCTGTGATCGTTTTAGTACACCTTGTGATTGCACCAGCTGACTGGCAGTAATCCCTTCGACATGTTCCATCGAATAACAATATAATTGTTTATCTTCAATGGCGAAAACATCATGAACTGACACTAAATTAGGATGATTTAATTGGGCTGCGGCGCGTGCTTCTCGTAAAAAGCTTTCAATAGCTTTTGGATTTCGTAATCGGTTTGGATGTAAAATTTTAAGAGCGACTTTACGATCTAAAGAAATTTGTGTGGCTAGATAAACATTTCCCATGCCGCCACGACCCAAAAGATGCTCAATAATGTAGCCATTAATATCCGTACCGGGAGCGAGGACATTGGGTACTTTTTGTAATTCAGCACTCATAATCGCACTGCTCCCTCAGGATAGCACTGGTAGTTGTAATGGTTCCATCACCGCTAGCCATGACTTGGCAGTGTTGCATGCCTTGTCAGCATGCCAACCACCGAGGTTCGATATGCCCACAGTCCCGTCTCAGCATCACGATGCTTGTGTTATCGCAATAAAAGCAGCAGAAGCTGGTGGTAAGGCCGCTTTGCAACATTTTCGTCGCCCAGACTTGCGCGTTGAATGGAAATCTGATGAAAGTCCTGTGACCATTGCAGACCGCGAGGCGGAAGGTGCTTGT
>JAHEDF010000505.1 GCA_024641365.1 Planctomycetota bacterium
ATGCGGTCCAATCCAACGGTATTGAGAATGATTAGAAAGCTTTCTTTGCAGTTCACCAAAATCACTCATCAGTTCTTCGACGTCACGCCCGATCAGTGTTTGGGATAGAAAGTCAATCGCCTGACACACGAGTTCATTGCCGGCACCAATGGTAAAGGCGAGACCAATGCCTTTATTTTTTCCATCGGTATGTAATTGGCACACCGCATAGGAATAAACGGAATCCGTGTGCACCGAATCGCTGCCGGCGCCAGGTCCCAAGGGGAAACGAGTATCGTGTGACGTGATTTTTGTAATTATTTGAGACATGGTACCTTTTGAAATTCCTTAATGTATCGCGGTGCTCGAACAACCTATACGTAAGCGGTATAAACGTTCATGTGATAACGATTTCTAAAAGCATGCTAACAGGCTGCTGAAAAACACCAACCTGCTAGGTTTTAATAAATTGCGGGGCGACGTGCAGTCGCGATTTTCCCACAATTTATTAAAACAGACTCTTAACCTAAGGGGGCCAGACGGCCCCCTTCCAACCCCCGTAGGCTACTTTTTCAGCAGCCTGCTAGGATAATGGTATAAAAGTACAGCACGCTTTTTCCATAATTATCAATTAACGGCGATTGGCCTAATCAGAGTCGTTTTTTATTATCTCACCTTTCGACGTTTCGCATCGTACAATAATTATTTTTAGCGATGTTTTCCATGCATGGTCCAATCAGGGCGACATCACTGATGGTATCAAATGCCAGCAATGATGATTCCCAATGACTGCATGGCGGATTTGCATCTATCACAAATCTAACGTTACGTGCGAAATAGCTAATTGGTCACGGTCCATAAAATTAGATGTTTCCGGCAGGCGTGATTATCAGTTTATTCATTGCCTTTATTCGCTACGAATGGCGTTCAATGACGCAGCTATGCATGGAGATCGATAATTTCCTGAAATCATATTTTTGGGTATTAAATTTCTGATTAACAGAAATAACGGTTTGTGAACAGCCTAATTGCAGCACCAGCGTATCATCCACATCGCTATGGTATCAGATTAAATGCTATATGTATTTGAAATGCGACGAAAAGGTGGAATTGCACTTTAAGTCGATGACGGTTTCTAATAATTCAATCACAAAAACCAAGGGCTCTTATTTTGGATTCCGACGAAAAAATTAAAGACGTCAAAACAGAAACAATGGATCCGCCAACCTCTGTTTTGGGCATAATAAAACATCTGGGTCCTGGTATTATTATTGCTGGATCAATCGTTGGGTCTGGTGAATTAATTGCCACCACCTTGGCCGGAGCCAAGGCCGGATTTATTTTGCTGTGGCTGATTATTCTCGGCTGTATTATCAAAGTCTTTGCGCAAGTGGAGTTTGCTCGGCACACGATGATTTGGTCTAAGACACCAATGAAGGCTCTGAATGATGTTCCAGGCCCGCGTTATAAAGCGAATTGGATTTTATGGTTTTGGTTGTTCATGACGGCTTTAATTGTTGTGCAGCAAGGTGGTATACTGGGAGCAATTGGCGAAGCCTGTACTATGGTGTTACCGCTGACACAAGGCGGACATGACTATAATGTCTATATGTCAGAAAAAATTGCAGCAGAAATTAGCGCGGTGATTTCCCCGGGAATAACCGGGAACGCTGCTCCTGTTGAAGCTGCTGCCCAAAAAGTTGTGCCGGTTCCGCAAGACATAGTTATGTGGGCTGTAGGCATCTCCATAGTCACATCGGCGTTGTTATTTTATGGTCGTTTTATCGTAATTCAGTGGGTCTCAACTATTTTGGTTTTTGCCTTTACCTTGGTGACCATCATTAATCTCGTTATGCTACAGGGTGATCCGAAATGGGCCATTTCCATGAGTGATTTAACCAGTGGCTTAAGTCTCTCTCTACCAGCAACCATTGGTGGAGTCAGTTCGCTTGCCGTTGCGATGGCAGCTTTTGGCATTATTGGCGTCAGCGCATCAGAACTTATTCAATATCCCTATTGGTGTCTTGAGAAAGGTTATGCGAAATATACCGGCATTCGTGATGGTACAGTTGCATGGAAGAATCGCGCTCTTGGATGGATACGTATTTTAAAAATAGATGCCTGGGCTGCTATGGTGGTGTACACATTTTGTACGGTGGCGTTTTATTTAATGGGTGCCACCGTTCTCTGGCGCATTCAGATGATGCCGTCGGGAAGTAATTTAGTCAGAACCCTGGGTGAAATGTACGTGCCAGTCTTTGGAGATTGGGCACAAGTGATATTTGTTATTGGTGCCATTGCGGTGTTGTACTCAACCTTTTTCTTAGCGGCGGCTGGCATGTCACGCGTGGTTGCTGATGGCTTGGGATTATTTGGTTTGCTTAAAAATGACGATGAGAATCGTATGTGGTGGACACGCCTTATTTGCGGTATTTGGCCAATATTGGCATTAACTATGTTCCTCTATGTTAATGCCCCGGTTAAAATGATCCTGTGGTCCGGTATTACCCAGGCCATCATGCTGCCTATCCTTGGACTTGCCGCCTTGTATTTCCGCTACAAATGCATCGACATCGAAGAATTAAAACCCAATAAAGCCTGGGATAGCTTTTTATTGGTTTCTGTTCTTGGCATGTTCGCCGTCGGTTTCTGGACAATATTTGAAAAACTATCGACGTCGTAAAGTAACGAATTATCAACAGAAATAACAGAAAATTTAAAATAACAGGATAGACGTGCGCTGGATTGCAGGCACGTGACCTAAATTTTCGTACTGCAATGGATTAAAGGACTGGCTAACGATGAGAAACAGAAGTGGCTTATCGATATATCCAACGGTAAACCTCATATTTCTAACTAGCTGATCGGTAAGCTGCGAACCAAATCGTAACACAACCTGCTTTGGACAAATAAAGTTGCCTGTCCTTTAGTCCGTTTTTATCGCGCCCAAGGATCGCTGTGTATCTTCAGCTATTTCCTCTAACGATAAATTACCTTCATAACGGGATGCAATTAATGCCTGCCAATTTTCTGGTAATGATTCCGTACACAAACGCTGCGATGCGATGCGATGATCTGATTCATCGGCATTCTGCATGAGGCGATTTTCCAATTCTCTGGCTAACGCACGTGGAATCGTTTGTTTGCGATTGTCGGCCAAGCGTTTCATGCGCGTGCATTCAGCCATCACCTGATAACGCGCTATGGTCAACACCCAGGCGCGCGCATCACCACCGACGGTAAAAC
>JAHEDF010000506.1 GCA_024641365.1 Planctomycetota bacterium
AAATTTAATACCGGCATTTGGCGCCAAGACGACAGCGCTAAATGCTGCACCGCCATTGAGCGTTAATTCTTTTGATCCAGTACCACTAAAAGCCGATAAAAACATAAAACGTTTGGGATCCCTTGGATCGCCAATGGTATTTATTGAATTAAATGACGCGCCTTTGCCGGCCACATCATTTTGGTAAATAATAAGATTTGCAGTGCTACCCGCAGCAAAATTAATATCACCAACATCAAAAGTACCATCCACGTATAACACCACCGTACCAGAACCATCTATGGTTAAGGTATCACCATTCTTTTGAGCAATACTATCTGTCCGGTAAACTGTTGTTTCCAAAGATTTGCCGATAATGGTTTGGTCACCAGTTAAAGTGGCTAATTTAGTATATTTAGTAGGATCTGTCGGTGGTTGATAAATAACATTCGGTATTTGCGCACCGGCATTTGGCGTTGCCGTACCATGAATTTTTGAAGTGTCATAAGCACCAGCTCCTAAAACGCCATTTGAACCTAAATCACCATTACTATTGGGGCCGCCAACTGTATACGACGCGGGTTTGACGTAGGGTGTATCAGCGATGCCGTCAAAATCTTTATCACTTCGCCACGAGTCGGTTTCCGCTGTACCTTTCACGTCAAAGCCATTTTTAGAAAATAAGCCACGCGTAAATGGAAATGCTGGTGTAGGCACATCTTTCGTAGTCGCGACTTTTTCTGAACTTGTTACTGGTAAAATTGTAATTACGGCTTCTACGCGCTGGCGCCGTACAGAGTCAGGATATTTTGGATCACCATACATTGCCGTGGTGTAAATAATAAATCGTTCAGTACCGTTCCAAAGGGATGGTATCGCATCTGATTGCACTTTTATAACTTTCGTTTCTACTATACAATTATTACGCCGATTTAATGTATTTGCGGCATATCCATCATTAATTTTAATTGTACCACCTGAAGATTTCGCATATTTTTCAGCCAATGCTGGGAAAACTTGAGGTAGCCCTGACGGCAAACTCGAACTGACTAAAACAGCACTGGTACTTTGGGTCGCACTAGGGTAACCACGTTCACTCACCGTCATATTTCGCATTGCTTCCTGTACCGTATCATTATTTTTTAACCAATTAATTGATTCATTAGCTGCCGATTCTGTCGCTGCTAATAAATCAACTTGTGACTGGCGATATTTTTGCTGATTATATCGATTGATCGTTAAATCGGTCATAACCATGGCCATGCCAGCGATGGTCAATATCACGATAGAGGTCAGAACAAGTGCTGTGCCACGACGTGTTTTATTGTGAGTAAACATAATGAACTCCTTCGTGTTATTGATACCGCTTAGTTGTAGTTGCCGAAACACCTGCCCCATTAGAAGCCGAAGCCGTAATCGTAACCGTATTAGGAATATTCCCAGTCAAAGTTACTGAATACGTACCGTTTCGAGATGGCCATTGATTGGCCGGTGGATAGGTTTGACGTGACACCGTCGCAGTCCCAACCGTAACGGTACCACCTTCTGGCACTTCTGCATTTATGCTGTCGTCCGAATTACCGAATATGACTTTGATTGTTTTAGGATTAATTTTTTGACCGATGGGCGCAGTAATATAAATAGATATCTGCTGTTGCTGAGGGATGGTTGTCAATTCTGTAACTAAATTACCAAACATGACTGAAGGAGCGGCTGTAGTGGTATTAGGGATTTCACCCGTACCTTCATCAGGAGCGGAAACAAAAGTCGTCGCAGCTGAACCGCTAGAGGCATTTAATGTCGAGCGAAGAAATAGCGTCTGCGCTTGCGCGGTATACACCACGTCATCTTGCGTGCGCATTTTACTACGCAAAGTTAAAGCCATCTGCAAGGTGTTGCCAACGCGGGTCAAATTAAAGCCATTTTCATCGACATCTTCAGTTAAACTAATTGGTGGCAATGGATTCCCAAAAGAATCACTTTCTCTAATTAATAATCGTCCAGGTAAAACACTCGCATCATAAATAATTGCACGTTTAAACGGTTCGTAGGTTTCAGCCCACGCTGGCGAGCCAGACAAACCCGTGCTCATAGCAAAGTAATACGCTGTCACTTTGTCTGTTTTAGAGGGGTCTACGGGTACATAACCAAGGGGATAATTACCTGGTAATTCTAACGACGTAGCAGCGGTACTTCCGGCACTCGCTAAGCGCAATTGTAATGCTAATTTATTCAAAATATCGTTTGCTTTATCATTGATGTCTGTTTGACGCGTTGTGCGATCGTTCATTTTCATGCCCATATCTAGACTTTGTATAGTTAATAGCATGATCAAAGATAAGATTGATATGGAAATAATTAATTCCATTAATGTAAATGCGTGACGTAATGTAGGTGACATAATTAATATCCCCTGTTAGCAATAACGAAAATTGTTTCTACAGATGAAGGGCCTTCATGATCCTCCCAAGAAACTCGAAAACGAAGCGGCAAGACTAAATCAGTTGTGGTAAATTTATTAGGATTCGGCGACATTGACTTGTCATCAGGATTTGGGTTAGCTAATCTAGTAACTGTCCCACAAGTCGCGTTGCCCTTGATCGGAGTTAATCCATTTACGTCAAAAGCAATTCCTTTGAAATCGCGGCGCACACTATCAAATGGCATATATTGTAGCGATTCAATCTGCGCCTGAATTTCTTCATACGCTTTCGCTTGATTGGTTGCCCGCTCATTGACGCGTTGAGAGGTAACCATGCTGTCAAACAAAGTTCCCATTCCCACGACTAAGATGACCATGGCGATCATGATTTCGATCAACGTGGCACCGTGCCGACTGATCATTGGCTTGGAATTAACGGCAATTGTGTGTTTCATAATTTTCACCGAGTAGGTTTACACTAGAATCCTAAAGCGCGCCTCGTGCCGAATCATTTGCAACGATTTCAGACCTTTCCCAGCTTTTCGCTGGGCAGTTCGGCCCCAATATCCGCCTAGAAGCGGGCATAGGTGCCCACAACTCGCCAGGAGGGGCCGATTGGCCCATGATGACGGGATGTTGTTTGTTTCCCCTAGCAGGCTGCTGAAAAAGTAGCCTGCGGGGGTTGAAGGGGGCCGTCTGGCCCCCTTTGTTAAAAGCCAATTTTGGAAAATACCGGGAAAATAGCGACGCAAGTCGCCTCGGTATTTTTCAAAATCTAGCAGGGTGCTGTTTTTCAGCACCCTGCTAGGGTATGCTTACAC
>JAHEDF010000064.1 GCA_024641365.1 Planctomycetota bacterium
GGTGTCGGTTTTCCAGGCAGACCACGTAAGCATAAAGAGGCATGCACTAATAATTTTAACTGCCATTGCCAATCAGTTGATAGAACGGGCGAAGAGTGCTCAAGCGTTAGTGTTGCACATTGCTCAATCATAGCCAACCATGCTGAACGCCATGCTAATACATCTTCAGGGGCACGATGAATTGGACGTAAGCAACGACGCACCATGTGCCCCAGTAATTCCATGGCTAAACCAGGTGTTTCGCTGGCAGGGTGTTGTTGTGCTAGCGAAATAAATTCCTGCATAGCAAGCGCACAACGACTAGCGGTGTCTAGATCTTGTCGAGCCATGGCGGCATGCAATTTTCCCCACGCAATCCAATGTTGTAATTCGTTTCTTTCAGTTGATTGTTCACTAAATGCAGCAATGGCAGTCGTTGCTTTTTGTAAAGCTAAGTTTTTTTCTTGTTGGTACTTTTCAGGTTCTAAATTAAGCGCGTGCTGAATAAGAAACCAAGCATGGTCTTGTGCATGTGGGTCAGATAAAATATTTTTAATGAGATTTTGATCACCAGCTAATGCACGTTTTGTCGTGTCAGGTAAAAAGCGATGTTCATCAAATAAACTGATCGTACTTCCTTCCATTGGGCCAGCTGCTTGAAATCCCCATTTGGTTGTTGCAGGGGTCGTTTGCGGGTCGACGCATTGTAATACTAATTGTTCATCAACTAAAACTTGTAAACGGAAACCATGGCGCACTAAGACGACATGCATGGGCATGTGATCTAAATTTACGGCACCTAAAACAATTGGTGCACTAGAACGCAGTAGGGTTAGGCACAGTCGTGTTGGATGCCAATGTAATTCATAACCATCACCTAAGCGTGCGCCTTCGAACATGACCCACGCAGGACCAGGCGCTTTTAAATCTGCATCTAATCGCACATGCATGCGCCATGCAGCGCAGGCAGCATTGAGTGGCTCATCGTTTAATTCATTGGTTAATATTAAACTGGATTGTGCGCCACCGGGAACGCGAGCGAAACCAATTTGCGACGTTTCCGGTTGTACCCACCACGACCATGCCGATACGACCACCACAACCACGAAGGCCAATGGAAGAGTGCTGCGCCACCAAAATCGAGTCCGCCGCTGCATAGGTGTATAAACACTAACAGCTTAGCTGGTTAAGACCATGTAGAGAGGCGACTCAGCCAAACAGATCTTCGTCTTGTTGCGGCGGTGCATCCCGGCGGGCCCGTTTCTGCGTATGGTATTCCACTTCAGCATCTTCTTCGCTGATTTCACGCGCGGCCATTTCAAAACGCATTTTTGCCGGGAAAAAGTGCATCAGCGCACTACCAGTTGGTCCAAAACGATTTTTAGCCACGACCACTTTAATATTTCGGCATTCTTCACCACTACCCGGTGCGCCGCCTGCATCACCGTGATCAGTGCGATGTATAAAAATGACGGCATCCGCATCTTGTTCAATTGATCCGGAGCCGCGTAAGTCTGATAACCGTGGTTCGCGTGGTGCGGAGCTGACGCCTTTTTCGCTTTCACGTGACATTTGTGACAGGGCTATAACTGGTACGCGTAACTCACGAGCCATCACTTTAAGCACGCGACTTATTTCACTTATTTTTTCATATTCATTGGCGTCGGCACGCGCACTGTTTAATAATTGTAAATAATCAAGAACAACTAATTTTAATTGTCCATTAGTTTCCAACATGCGGCGTTTTACAATTGAACGCAATGATTGGACGGTCAGGTCACTGACATCCATTAAGTCGAGTGGCCATTCTTTAAAATCTTTTGCTGTCTCAGCTAAACGTTCCATTTCAGCGCTGTCAAGCGTCCCATTTTCTAAGGATTTAAATTCTACTCGCGCTTCAGCGGATAATAATTTTTTAACTAAGTCTTTACGATCCACTTCTAAGCTGAAAAATAATACCCCATTTTTATCCACGCTGTGGCCGACTATATTTGAGACGATCTTTAAAGCCAATGAGGTTTTCCCAACGCCTGGGCGAGCGGCTAACACGTACAAGCCGCCTGGACGTAAGGACATTAATTTTTCGTCGACATCTTCAATGCCGGTTTTAATGCCGACTTCTGGATTATTGATGTGCGCCTGGATATCATCGAGTGTCTCATCTACGACATTTGCAATGCCATGTACGGTAGACGATTTATTAAAGCGTCCAAGATCAAGAACGGCTTGACCACCTTCATCAATTAATTGAGTAAAATTATCAGGAGTGCGATAGGCTTTATCACATAATGTTTGCAGGCGGGCGATTAATCGGCGCTTTAAATAATAATCCCACAATAATGTAACATTGCGATCAATGCCACTAATTGATGACATGGCCTCGCCTAGATCAGTAACGGCATTAAACCCGCCAATGGCTGCTAGAGCACTATCTTCAAAACCCGCAGCCTCATCTGCTGCGGTTCGTTGGTAAATGGCGCGTAAGCGCGCACGACCTAACGAATCAAGTTGATCACTGTCCAATAACATTTGTTGATGACGCAGGCGCTCCAGAACCGCTTTAAAGTCATAACGCGATAATAACTCGGCCACGGCCTGTGCATCAATGCGATGTCCGCCGTCATCTAATTCGAGACACGCTAAATAAATAATGCGATGATTACGGTGAAAAAACGCCATCGGATGTTCGATGACAGCGCGGATTTTATGAATAGCTGTGGCGTGGCGACCATCAAGCAGAGCCCCAAGAATAGCGCGTTCCAATTCGACATTATTGGGTGGCTCACGATTTCCTGCTGCTGTAGTCGTCGGAAGCCGTGAGCGCGGCTCGCGTGGGCGCGTATCGCGTGGCACTGATTCGCTGGTTTCGGCCATAAGATCCTAAACAATTAAACTCGACGTTTGGGAAGGTGCGTCTGGTTGTCTGAGCATGGGCCTGGGGCTCAGATGCTAGGGGTGAGTTTCACCCAGGTTCTCCGCAGCTGGACCTAAGCGGGGCTCTTTTCGTCAAGGTTTTCCACAATTGGTAAAACGGCCTCTACAACCGCTGAAATTGGCACATTTGCGTTCACAACATAGTCCGCAACCGCCTTATAGAGAGGCTCACGTACGCTTAGGATAGCTGGCACTTCATTGACGACTGATTGCCCAGTCAAACTTGGACGATCCCCATCGTTATGTGTGAGCCGGTTTTGTATTTCACTAATGCTGACTTCCAGATAAATAATTTTTGAGCATTTATCCCGCATTTTTACGCGATTTTCTTCCCTTAAAATACAGCCACCACCAGTGGATAAGACTATATTTTCTGACATTTCCAATGTTTGCGCTAAGACTGCTTGCTCAACATCGCGAAAAGCAGCTTCTCCATGCGCGGTAAAAAAAGAGTGAATAGACTGTTTAAGCTGTGCTTCGATACAGGCATCCAAATCGACGAAACGGTAGCCGATTTTTTCTGCCACGACACGTCCAACCGTAGTTTTTCCACAGGCACGATATCCGACGAGTGCTACACAAACCATATATGAACCTCATAGTAGATCATAAGTGCCTGACAGTGAACTGACAGAGGACTGCCAGTCCATTTGCTTTCATTTGCATTCAAAAATCAGGTTCCATTACCTCCAAGCACCTGCAACTAGTGGGTTTGACCTTATACGGCCTATTGCCTGATTGTGCTGCGATAGCTATGAACCACTTTGCATGGCCCAACTTCTGCAACCCAAACAGCAGCTTGCTGGTTACGAAATAGATGAGCTTGTCGGTAAGGGCGGGATGGGCGAGGTCTATCGTGCGTGTCAAATAAGTATGGACCGCGTGGTTGCCTTAAAGATTTTGGCACCGCGGTTAGCGAAACAGGATCCTATTTTTGCCAAGCGGTTTGTTGATGAAGCCCGTGCTGCAGGTCGATTAAATCATCCCAATATTATTGCGGTGCATGATGTCGGTAAAGCACCACTGCCAGGAGCCCCTGAAGGCGAACCAGAATTAGATTATTTTTCCATGGAATATGTGGATGGCGAATCAGTCAAAGATGTAATTGATCGCCAAGGTGTTGTTCCACTGAGTTTAGTCGCACAGATCATGCTTGGCATGGCTGAAGCTTTAGTTTACGCAGAAGCACAAGGCATAGTGCATCGTGATATTAAACCTGATAATATCATGCTTACCAATGATAATGTGGTGAAATTGGCGGACTTAGGATTAGCGCTACAATTGGGTGGCGAAGAAATTGTCAGTGAAAAAGACGACCAAGGTCGTGGTAAAGTTATGGGCACTCCATTGTATATGAGCCCAGAACAAGCGCGCGCCTTAGCGGTCGATTCACATAGCGATCAATATAGTTTAGGTGCAACGCTTTTTCATATGTTGACGGGTAAGCCGCCCTTTAAAGGTGAAAATGCAAAAGCGATCATGCGCGCGCATGTTTTTGATCCGGTGCCAGACCCGAAAACAATAAATCACGACATCTCAGAAGCCTGGCGCCAGTTATCAATGAAATTGATGGCAAAAAACCCACAAGAACGCTTTGCCAACGCGCAAGCGATGAAAACCGCAGTTGTAGCAGCAATTAGTGGGCACCATGTGCCAGGCATTTCCCGACGCCAACGTATTGGAGGATCGACGACAAGTGCGGTAAATAAAGTTAATCAATCACCCATGCCGCCTTGGGCAAAATATCTCGTTTATGGCTTTGGCGCTGCTGTTGTGCTGATGGTCATTGCCTTTTCAATTCCATGGGGAAGTAAACCAACACCTCCACCTGAAGTCCCCAAAAACCAATTGAAAGATGATAAAGCGGAAGCAGCAAAAAAATTAGTAGAGAAAGCTAAATATAATATTGCACGTTTGCCGGACAAACATGATAAGGCTATCAAAATTTTAGAAGATTTGGTTAATGAAAATGAGTTTTCAAGTGGTCCAGCACGTGATTTGCTTGAAAAAGAATTATCATATCGCAAGTCAATGCTGTCAGACCAGCGAACGCGGGAGCGGAAAGAACGCGAAGCAGCATTGGCGAAACAGCGACAAGCCAAATCAATCGAATTAGAACAGGCTTTTGCAAATGGGGATTTGGTACGTGTCAAAGCATGTATTGATTTTCTAACGGCAGAAATGAAGCATTTATCACCTAATATGCAGGAACGCTTAGGGGTAATTAAAAACCAATTTGCTATAAAATTAGTCGACCTAGAAAAGAGTTACACCGATCAATTACTGAAAGCGACATCAGGCGAAGAAATCGAAGAAATTAAACGCCAGGTCACATCCAGTCCGCTGAGTCCAGCTGCGATAGCCCAAATTAGCGAATTGGCTGAAAAGCAAAGCAAGCAGTACCAGACAGCACCGAAGCCAGTAGTGCGCGTTGATGATAAAGCACAATTACAAGAATTTTATACAAAATTAAATAAATTACGTGGCGGGATGAATTATGGTGAAATCTCTCGTTTAGCGGATCAGGAAGCAGATAAATTTGTTAATCCAGACAGTAAAGAGTTAATTCAAGAAATTGGCAGCATAGGACGCCTAGCAGCAAAGACGGAGGGTGCTCTTCGTGTTTATGTAATGGACTCTAAGCCAGAAGTGGTCATTCAATTTAATGATAAACCAACCAAAGTGAAATTAGTATCATTAGATAAACAAGTGGGCTTTATTTTGCGCGAAAGTGGCGGAAACGCTGAATTAAAACAAGATCGTCAATCCGTACCATTGCCCCTACAAGAATTAGCTGAGGGTGCATTAAAAGGGATTTCTTTACCAGATACTGAGCGAGTTGCGATGGTAGCATCTTTGTTATGGGTGTGGCGAATCCCAGAAGCATCAGCGCTATTCGCAACGATAGATCAGCGCCCGATTGCGAAGGCCATTGCTGAACTCGATAATAAAACACGAGATATAGACATCCAAGCCAATATTTTAAAAAATGGCTCACGAGTCATGATTAATTACAATGGTAGTAACCAAAAGAATCCTTGGTATTTGCAAGATTTTGTAGGCGATAATTTATCACTAAGTCCCAAAGGTGGATTGTTGTGGTCAACAAATAAAACAATAAACGCGCTTAGCACAGAAACCGCCATACCAACCGTAAAATGGAACGGGGAATTACTCCCGCCATTTGCTATTTCAGCACAAGTTTATGTACAGCCTAATACGCATTTTTTATTAATAGGTGTTACTTCCGGCGGTCATTCTGTTCGCATTGGATTTAATAATACTCGCACAGATCTTTCTTGTGCGACCTTAGTTACCAAAGCAGATGGAAGTGGTTTTACTATTCCCAAAAATATTACCGCAAAAACGCGATTTAAGGATGGGGATTTACTCAAAGTTATTGTTAAAGTAGATGCGGATTACCGAGTAACTTTAATGTATAACGAGGAAAAATTGACCGATGCTTTGCAATTACCAAAAGGCGGCAGCATTACACCAATAATTCAAGCAGTATTGCCAGAAAACATAGACGAAATCGCCCCTGAAGCAAATAAGACAACCGTATTAGTTTCTCAATTAACCATTATGGGAAGTGTCCCAGAAACAGATGCTTCCAAGTAAAGATAAAAATTATTTTTCTTTTTTGTCATTTACAGATTTATTATCAACGCATTCATCATTATTCGGTGGTACCGGATCATATCCATGCCCGCCCCATGGATGGCAACGGCAAATACGACAACTGGCATACCAACCACCCGTAATGATGCCATGTCGTTCAATCGCTTCGATGGCATACGATGAGCAAGTTGGTAAAAAACGACAGGTTGGTGGCTTTAATGGTGAAAGCCAACGTTGATATAATCGAATAAATCCAACCGCCAATTTCTTCATGGGGTAACTTTCGATTTATTGCGCGTTCCGGAAAACTTTTTTCGTGCTCCGACTTGTGGAGTTGCTGCAAGTGCTTTGGGAACCAATAAGCGAATTTCTTGAATTAATTTTTCGTGGGCATCCACAGGGGGATCATTACGAAAGAGCACTACGACATCATATCCATGTAACTGTTCCTTATATTCCTGTCTAAAACATTCACGTATCCACCGTTTTAATTGATGACGTCTTACTGAGGACCGTGCGGTTTTTGCAGAAATCATTACGCCCAGTCGCGCACATGCCGATTCGCGTTTGTCGCGTGGACGTACTAAAACAACAATATGTCGCCCCGCAGCTTTTTGCTGACAATGAAATACGCGGCTGTAGTCGCGCCCATTATGTAGTCGGTGTTCGGGACCAAATGTCCTATTCATGACAATTACAGTACGAAACAATAATGCTAGGCAACCATCGCCAACACATATGCACATTGATGGCGATGGCTTATTAGCGCTTATTTGACTGAAATGGCAATTTTGCGCGGTTGTGCTTCAGAGACTTTTGGCAGCACAACATGTAAAATACCATGTTTTGACGTGGCCTGAATAGCAGACACATTAATGCCTTTAGGTACTGTGAATGACCGTTTATAATTATGTTCCATGTATTCACGATGCACTAACGGTAATGATGAGTGTTCACCTAGGGCACCCTCAATAGTGAGCACACCATTATTGACGGTGATTTCAGCTTTATCAGGTGCAACACCAGGCATGCGAATTAACAGCTCATAATTTTCGTCATTTTCTGAAACTGTGACATGTGGCGTTCTTGTGGGAAATGCGCATTTATCTGAGTCGCAATTTGAGACAGTCGGCTTTGATTGTTTGGGTGTAATAAGACGGGAAAACATGGTATGTATCTCCTTTTAATTGGATGAATGTTATTAATAAATAATTAAACGACTTTTACCGAAATTTTCTTTGGCTGTTCGCTTTCAGGGCGTTGTAATGTGACAATTAGCAGTCCGTGAACACTTTTTGCCTCAGTCTTATTCGCATCAATCGCGAACGGTAAATGTACAGTGCGGGAAATAGCTTGTTTTGTAGTTTGCTCTTCAGGATTGGTATCTGGAGACTGTACTGAAATGGTCAAAGCATCGCCGTGAACAGTTATGCCGACTAATTGTGGATCGATGCCTGGGATCTCGGCGGTTACAACGGCCGCGTGTTCATCGCTACGAATATTAATTGGGAGACTAACGGTAGAAGCGAAATCAGTAGCCGTCCGATTGGAGACGATTTGGTGTAATTCGTCCATCCAGTTGTCGAGCTGTGCCCAGGGGGTGAACTGGCGGAAGCGGTCGTGATGGGTAAATAACATGATGACTTCTCCTTGAGGAAAATTGGTTGTATGTGGCTTGGAATACTGCCCACACTCACAACTCTCTTTGCAGGAAGCATGCCAATAGAAGCAATTTCATAAGTGATTGCCAAACAACGACTAAGAATGCAGTGCTCGTTGAGAGTAATTTTATTTGATCAATTTGAAAAAACAAAACGACAAAAAAAGTCATTATGACACGATAATGGTTCATAATGTTTCATAATGGCAATAAAAAGGTTTTAATAGTGGGTAAATAACAAATCACATCACGTACAAAGCAGTACTATTTCAATCAAACAGACCGTTTTTATAGGCTTTAACCTAGCGAAATCTTTATTTTGAACTCCCGTTCGTGTGGGTGCGTAGACATCTGTGCAGGTTTGAGTGTGGACCAGGTCACCAATTACGAGCAAACAATCGGTAGAAATGGGGACCTACCGGTTGACCGAGAGTGAGTGTTTTGTAGCTTGCCGCCCTTCCTCGTACCAGGCGTCTGGTGCGAAACTGTGGACCTCGCTGCCGCGCATCGGTTTCTCGATGCCAGGGAGTACGCCGACGGCCACAGTAGTGACACCCAAATGCGTATTCCCAAACCGACTTCCGTGCAGAGGAAGTCTGGAGCATTAAATGGCTATCGTTGATGTAAAAGAATTACTGGAATCAGGAATTCACTTTGGAACCGCCGCTAGTTTGTGGCACCCACGCATGAAACCGTATATTTACGGCAAGCGTAACTCCATCCATATCATTAATATTAAAGAAACCGTTCGTGGTTTAATTCAAGCGCATTATTACGCGCAGAAACTTGGTAAAGCCAATAAGACATTATTATTTGTTGGCACCAAACGCCAAGCTCGTGACGTCATTCGTGACGCAGCACGATCAGCTGGTATGCCTTTCGTAGCAGAACGTTGGTTAGGTGGCACGCTCACGAATTTTGACACCGTTCGTGCTTCGATTCGTCGCCTTGATGAAATTGAAAAGAATATGGCGAACCCAGAATATATTCGCCAATCGAAAAAAGTGCAGGCACGCGATGGACGTGAACGTCGTCGTATTTTACGCAACCTCGAAGGTGTGCGTAATATGACGAAATTACCAGATGCGATGTTTGTCGTCGATCCAGCAAAAGAAATGAGTGCCGTTCGTGAAGCGCACCGTTTAAATATTCCGCTCATTGGTTTGGTTGATAGCGATACGGATCCTGAATTAGTGAACTTACCAATTCCTGGTAATGACGATGGTATCCGTGCGATCCAATCAGTAATTAAAGTTATCTTGGACGGCTTGGCCAAAGGTCGCGCTAACCAAGTAACGAAAGCTGAACCCGCTGCAGCTCCCGCGTCCTAAATCAGTGAACAATCACGTGTTCGCGCTGCATTTTTGTGGCGCGAATAATGTGATCACAGCTGACGAACGCTGTTGATGACCATGGTGTAGTTAGCGCTATGGTTGTTTGCCTCAGCATCACCTTTACCCCCGAAATAACGGCTATGAATACTCCCAATCTCGAAATTTCCGCCAAGCTGGTCATGAGTCTGCGTGATCGCACCAATTTACCAATGATGAAATGTAAGGCAGCTTTGGAAGCAACCAAGGGCGCACATGCTGATGCCGATGCATGGATTGACGCAGCAATTGAACATTTACGTAAGCAGGGCTTGGCCGCTGCTGATAAATTCGCAGGCCGCGAAACCACACAAGGTGGTTTAGGACTGGCATTAAAAGACGGTAAAGGCGTTATTGTATTGCTTGGTTGCCAAACAGACTTCGTTTCTGGTAACGATGTATTTAAGGAATTTGTTAAACAATTAGCTGAAACAGCCTTGAGTGGCAATGCCAATGATGTTGATGCATTAAAAGCAGCGGCATTTGACGGAACCACGGTTGCTGATGCTATTCCTCTTAAAATCCAACAAATTGGTGAAAATTTAGTGTTAGCAAAAGTGTCAGCACTCGCTGGTGACGTGGTGGTTGGCTATAATCACGGCGGAAAAATTGCGACTTTGGTCAGTGGAACTGGTGATTCCGCTAAATTACGTATGATTGCTTTACACGTTGCATCTGCAAATCCTGCACCACTCGCCTTAAAGCGCGAAGATGTTGATCCTGCAATCGTCGCCAAAGAAGAAGAAATCTTAATGGCAACTCCTGAAGTACAGGCGAAACCAGAAGCAATGCGCTCCAAAATTGTCCAAGGTAAATTAGGTCGTTTCTTTAAAGAGCAGGTCTTACTCGAACAAGAAATGTTACTCGATGCCGAAAAAGGTGAAACAGTTGAGAAATACGCAAAACGTCATGGTTTGACTGTGACCGGATTTGTGCGCTTAGCCGTTTAATCTTTTTGTAATTGATAGCATGCAACGCCTCGGTCAGTACCGAGGCGTTTTTGCATCACGCGATTATTTTGGTTAATAATCGTATTCGTTTACCCGGATCCCCATAACATGACTTCAATCGGCACGCCATTATCGTCCTCCGCAACCAAAGTATTACTCCTTGGTTCAGGTGAATTAGGCAAAGAAGTGGTGATTGAATTGCAGCGATTGGGTTGCGAAGTCATTGCTTGCGATCGCTATGACAATGCGCCTGCCATGCAGGTGGCCCATCGTAGCTATGTATTTTCTATGATGGATGGTGTACGTTTACGCGAAGTCGTCGAAGCTGAAAAACCGCATTTAATTGTTCCAGAAATTGAAGCAATTGCGACTGATGTGCTAGTCGAATTAGAAAAAGAAGGTTACCACGTCGTTCCGTCAGCAAATGCAGCAAAATTGACGATGAATCGCGAAGGCATTCGTCGCCTTGCAGCAGAACAATTAGGTTTGCCAACCTCGCCCTATAAATTTATTAATACACGCGAAGAATTTGCTGCGGCCGCTGAAACATTAAAATACCCATGTGTCATTAAACCAATTATGTCGTCATCTGGTAAAGGGCAAAGTTTAGTAAAATCGCCAAGTGATTTAGATCGAGCATGGAAATATGCGCAAGAAGGCTCGCGTACTGGTGCGGGCACCTGCATCGTGGAAGGCTTTGTTCGCTTTACCTATGAAATTACGGTATTAACTGTTGCTGCTGAAAATGGCATACAATGTTGTCCACCCATTGGTCATATTCAAAAGGATGGCGACTACCGCGAATCGTGGCAGCCCACAGAAATGACAACGACTGCTTGGGATGAAGCGCAACGAATTGCTAAGCGAGTTGTGTCAGCGCTTGGGGGACGCGGCATTTTCGGGGTTGAATTATTTGTCTGTGGCAGCGCCGCCGCAGATGATGAAACCGTCATGTTTAGTGAAGTAAGCCCACGTCCCCACGACACCGGTTTAGTTACCATTGGCAGTCAGCAGCTCAGTGAATTTGCTTTGCATGCGCGTGCAATTTTAGGTCTTCCTGTTCCAGAAGTAAAAATTCTGCGACCAGCAGCGAGTGTTGCCATTTTGGGTGAGGGAGAGGGTGTTCCGACGTTTATGGGTTTAGATGAAGCCTTGGCGATTCCTGAAAGCCAACTCCGTTTGTTTGGTAAACCGGTATGCACTGGTAAGCGTCGGTTAGCTGTGGCCATTGCAGCTGCGGACACCGTTGATGAGGCGCGAGAACGCGCGCAACAGGTTGCGAGCGCAGTCACGATACAATTAGCTAAAGCCTCCGCTGCCGCTGGCACCTAAGCATGGTTGCTCAAGTGAGCTCAACGCGACCGATGTGCGTGAGGTATATTCGGATATGAACATCCTGAAGTCCGCCGCTCGCTATGGTTGTCATGGAATAGTGCTTTTTTTGCACTGTGCGTCTTTTCTTGGTGCAGTCGATTACGACGAAGCGCCCATATTTTATAGTGCTACGCCAGTTCATGATCCCGTTCAGCAATTAATGAAAAAAATAGCTGCCGG
>JAHEDF010000065.1 GCA_024641365.1 Planctomycetota bacterium
CCACCGCAAGGCGATGATCGCCATAAAACAGATGGATTATTTATTGGCAGTGGCATGGAAATTAGTCCGCCACCAATCATATCCCCACCCGACAAACCATTGATGAGACCCCCTTCCTCAGCGCGCAATCGCAGTGTTGGCAGCAGATCGTCAGCACGTAACCCGTCACGATTTAACAATAAAAAGAAACGAAATAATGCCGCACTGATTATTATTGCCGTCATCGTATTGGCTGTCTTTGGACTGGCACTTTATCTTCTCATGAATCAATAAACGTAAAATTGACACTAGGTGATTTAATTTGAACAAGAGGAACGGACATTAAATAGGAAATAAGCTCTTTTATTTCCCAAATCGCTGTTCTCCATTTCTCCTGTTAATTGCATTCCGATTACGTCTATTTGATCTGAAATTAACAAATAAATGGCATGTTTTATAATATACTTTTTCCAATCACACTACCGCGACATCCAACCGCCATCGACATTAAATATACTACCATGGCAATAAGTCGCAGCGTCGCTAGCAAGAAATACTGCCATACTGGCAATGTCTTCTGGTTTTCCCCAGCGATTTGCTGGAATGCGGCTGAGTATTTGTGGATTACGAATCGGATCGTCTTGAATTGGCTGCGTCATAGCCGTGGCGATATAGCCTGGGGCAATGGCGTTAACATTAATTCCCAGCGATGCCCATTCATTGGCGAGTGCACGTACTAAGCCAGCAATGCCACTTTTACTCGCAGCATATGGCATGACATTAATGCCGCCTTGGAAGGTTAACATCGAAGCAATTAAAATAATTCGTCCACCACCTGGACGGGTTTGATAATGCCGCGCAGCAGCCTGGGCTAAAACAAAAGCAGCGCGTAAATTTGTGTCCATAACGCTATCAAATGCTTCAACAGGACAATCGATGGCTGGCTGACGATGGGTAATACCTGCAGCATTGACCACGCAATCAAGTCGCCCAAAGCGGGCAACCACATCTGCAATTAATGGTTCAGCACTATCTAATTTACCAATATCGACCTGCACACTGTGAAAACGTCGATTTTCTTTGGTTACTAATTGTTCCGTTTCCGGCATTTCAGTACGGCCAACGCCCACGACATCAGCACCGGCTTGTGCTAATAATTGGGCGATTGATTGGCCAATACCACTACGCGCGCCAGTGACCACAGCAACGCGCCCAGATAAATCACATAAATTTCGCACGTTCATAATTGCTCCATCACATGTAAATTAATTGTTCGCTAAATTAAAATTTAGCGAACATCAAAACGGAAATGTTTCTTTTTACCGGCTCGCAATAACACATAGCCGTCTTTAATATCAGCGGTGGTGACTTTCCGTGTCGGATCATCCATGCGGTCATTATGTAAACTCACGCCACCACCAGCGACTAAGCGTTTTGCTTCACCATTGCTGCTGGCCAAAGACGCACGAACCAGCAACGGTAATAAACCTATGCCCGCTTCTAATTCACTGCTTTGAATATCTGCATGCGGAATGCTGTCACCCGTGACGTCATGGGCGGCACCAAATGCTTTTTTAGTGTCGCTTTGTGCTTGGTCGGCAGCAACTTGACCGTGAATTAATTTGGTCACTTCATAGGCTAATACTTCTTTTGCCTGATTCATACGTTCGTCATGATGCGCAGTGAGTTTATTTACCTCGTCCATTGGTAACGCAGTAAAGAATCCTAAGAATTTAACCACGTCAGCATCAGCAGCATTACGCCAAAATTGGTAAAAATCATAAACCGAGGTTCGTTCGGCCGACAACCAAATATTACCCTGTTCGGATTTGCCAAATTTTCCACCATCGCTTTTTGTTACTAACGGAAAAGTTAATCCCGCTAAATCAGCATCGGCTGTGCGACGACCTAATTCCAAACCCATGACAATATTACCCCACTGATCTTGCCCTCCCATTTGCACGGTACATTTTTCTGTGCGATAGAGATGCACAAAATCATAGGCCTGCATCACCATATAATTAAATTCCAGAAAACTAATGCCGCCACTTTCCATACGACCTTTGACCGAATCCATGGTCAACATGCGATTGACGCTAAAATGTGGGCCGACTTCTCGCAGTAATTCAATCCATGATTTGCCCACTAACCAATCGGCATTATTAACTAATTTTGCACCGGTCGCGCTATCGTCAAAACGCACGACTTGGCCAATTTGTTTGGCAATAGCCTGAGCATTTTTATTAATATCTTCGCGCGTCAGCATTTGTCGCATTGCGGTTTTACCGGATGGATCACCAACCAAAGCCGTCGCTCCACCGACTAGCACCAGCGGTTTGTGACCACAGTGTTGCAACCATTTTAATCCCATAATCGGGACTAACGAACCAACGTGCAAACTATCTGCAGTGGGATCAAATCCGATATAGGTCGACACCGGGGATGCTAAACGTTTATAAATATCCGCATCGGTGGATTGCGCCACAAAACCGCGAGCAGACAGCAGGTCGTACAGGTTGTCAGTCATGAGGCGCGAAAGCTTAGTCCGCTGCGTACGGCGTCAAACCCGGTGTTGGAGTACGGAGCTCAGGTAATGCTGTTCTCTATGGGCTGATTTAAGCAAAAGTCTTCAATGAACTGGAGAAACGGAGGAACGGAGGACAATAATATTTAAATTGTAATGCTTACCCACAGTGATTTTTCGTGATTGCAGAATGCGATTTGCCAAGATGAGTAGGAGTTTACACAGCCAAAATATTCTCCGTTTCTCCGTTCCTCCTGTTCTTCTCCTCATATCTGTATTAAAGCATGCTTAAGCTTCCAAATAATAATCACCGGTGATCTTACTTATACGTTTATCCCATTTTGCTAAGAATTGCTCATAGGTTGCCGCAAATAACGGACTGATTTCGATCCGGGTTGTTGTTGGCATATCAACGATGACACCAACCGCCTGCAGCCAAGACGCATAGAGATCACTGGCCAATTGCACCGCCGTCGCTGGGCTATCCGTATTCGTTTTCCCGTTGCTGGTGGTGGCATTTTTTACGGGGGCAAACTCTTCAGCTCGAATAACTTCTAAACCAATACTTTTTTTTGCTTGCGGTAATAAATCAAAAATAAAGCGTTCACATTTCCAACCCGTTATGCTTTCTTTTTTTCCATTTATCCATGCCGTGAGTGGTTTCGCGCTGCGGTGCAGCGGCATGGTAAATCCAGCGTCAACTTGTTGTTGTAAAAAAGAAATACTCCAGCAATGCATAGCAGTATTGCCCCAGCGATAAAGTAATTCGCCTGCCGCATTCGTGCTACGCACCTGTTCGGCACTGAGCTCAGTGTATTCGACCATGCGATCTGTATTTCCAATTCGTACTAAGTGACCAACTTTTTCATCCGGATGCGCTTTTTCTAAAACTTTAGTAATCACATCGGTTTGTTCGCGTTCTGCTAAACCAATTAATATAACATCATCAACCGGCCCTAAAATATTATCGACTTGTAAATAAATAAGATGGCGAACACCTGCTGTGACTAATTGCTGTAATTGTCCTGATTGTACCAAGGCGGTAAAACAACCGCCATGGCCATCAGGGTTTTCTAATAATTTCCCGGGTTCTTGTAAAAGAACTCGGCCATCCTGATCCATACTGGGAATGGCGCCCTGAGAGAAAAATCGCACCTGATCTGGCTCTAAGCCAAAATAGCCATGTGCTTGGATAAAATCGCGCGTTTCTTCGTCCGTCGCACTACTCGTCATAATGAGAAATGGTATGGCACAGCCAACGCGACGCGACAATGCTAACACTTTTTCTGCGTGTAATTGAAAAATACTTTTCCCTGAATGTGGTGAAATTTGATAGCAGCCTTTTGGTGCGTCGCTACCTAGACGCGTGCCTTGTCCACCGGCCACCATTAGAACCGCAACATGCCCAGCGCGATAAGCGGCTTCGCCACGTTGCTGTAATTCGTTTTTATCAGCTTCGCATTGGGCACGGGTTATAATGTGGCTCGCTTGCACCGCTCCAGAAACAGCTTGCACTTCATCGCGTTGTAATTCATCCCAATTAATAGCCTGTAAGCGTTCTAAATATTTTTGTCGTACGTGGTCATTTAATGCTGCAATATCAGCTAATAAATGTGCCTGGCCACATTGGGTGAGTTTATCTGCTAGCGCAAAATGATCCGACATATGGAAAACACCTACCTGATTTATGTGTTGTGATTATAAAATGTCTGAAGCCGTTAATGAGTAATCAACGCTATCCGCAATGAAATACCAAGACATAGTTATTTTCATGGGCCCATTTTAATAGTTCAATGACCGTCTTAAAATAATACATAATATCATCGTTGGTTATCTGCGTGTCATTATTTACCAAATTGCCATCAAATGCTTTAAAGCCCGCAACAATAGCACCCGCCGTTTCGGGTGTTATGGTGCCCATGATGGTTTCACCTTCTAATTCATAATCATTAATCATACCGGTATAGGTTATGAGGCGACCTAACGAATCAGTCAGTGCATCATGTGCGGTATCTTCAATCGCTTCTGCACAGGCGTTATATAAAATCATGCTATCAGATGGCCATTGTTGCTCGGTTGGAGAAATGGCGAAATCATCTACATCATCCGTATAGATCATTTTCTCGACAATATCGTCTGGTGCTTTATCCGTGAAGTCTGACTTTTTATACGCAGTTGGCGAAAGTTGCATATCAGCCTTTACTGTCTTTGTTTACTGAACAAACGGCTTAATAATTTCAACTAATGCGCCGGGTTCTTCGCGATGCACTGCGTGACCACAATTAGGAATGAATTCTAGTCGACTGTTTGGAATCGCATCAGCCATTTTTTTCATTATTGCTGCATATCGTTCATCACAATCACCAGCAATTAATAAAACTGGCATTTTTAAAGTGCCTAAACGCGGCCATAAATTTTCCATCATACCCGTACCTAAACTGAGTAAGGCATGCGCTAAACCAACCGGATCCTGATTTAAGCGACGGCAACGTAAATGATGTGCTAAGGAGCGCGAATATGGTTTTACCGGTTTTAACGTTTTATTCGATTCCCACCAGGAAACAAATGTGCCAATCCCGTCTTCCAATAAAACTTCTGCATAATGCGAATCGAATTTTTTCCGTTCAGCAATTTCTGTCGGATCGCTCAATCCAGCAGTTGAGCTAATTAAAATTAAACGCCCGACTTTATCTGGAAAATCGAGCGCCAGCTGTAGTGCAATGCGACCACCCATGCTGTAACCAAGCACATCGCTTTGTGGTGATAATTGCCCAGCTAATTGCGCAGCACAGGATGCAACCGTCGTTCCCTCTGGGCACGGTTTCCAACCATGTCCTGGCAACAATGGGCAACGAAAAGGTATATTTAATGGCGATAAGATTTCGCTCCAAGATTCATCTGTTTCTGTGAAGCCATGGATCGCAGTCAGCATGTGGAATTTTCTACGACAACTTATGGCTGACGAAAGCACCGATCTTGGAGTGTTTCTAATAAGCACATTTGCTGATGGATTACTACTCAATTAGTGCATTAGACCACCCATGGTTTCCACACAGAACAATGTAAACCATCGAACCCAAACCTCACCATTCACAACACAGTCGTGTTGCGCAGCGCCACGACTGTGGCGCTGCTGATTATCATCACGACTGGTAGGGCTAGGTACTAGCAGGCTCCTGCTACGGAGCCACCTTTTCGGCTTTTGCTGGGTCTGTTTTGGTAGGCTTGGCAGCCCCATCAAAGAGTTTTTTCATGTACTCATATTCTTCGGTAAATGACAAATCATCTTTAAATTCGTTTTTTGCCATTTCAGCAACTAACAACGCATGTTGTGGTGCGTTATTTAATGCAGCGCGCCATGCAATCCAAAACCATTTTGGTTTATAATTTAATTCATCTTTCCACGCGATGATAACTTTTTTGTAGGCATCTAATGGAACAAATCGTGCAGCATCACCTAACCATTGTGCGGTATCGTCACGTAAACGTTTGTCATTTTTTTCTTTGACCCATCGTAAACGTTCGCGCAATAATTTATCATCTTGTGCTATCATAGAGGAAATGACTAAGCTGAGATGCAAATTGCGATCAAATAATTGATGCTCTAATCCTAACTTTTTACCTGCGTCATAAGCCGTCTGTACATTCTTAGCCAGCTCAGCTACTTCAGCTGGATTAAAAGTCGTTCGCTCTTTCTCAAACAATTCCATTAATTGCCCAGTCCAGTATGGGACGGACATTTTGATCCATGGTAAATCTAACTGTAATTGCGCCAAACCACCAATGCGCTTTTCATGTTTGCGGTTTGATTTTTTCGGCATTTCGACGCTCGCCAACAAGGCTTTTAAACGCTCTTTGCCAAGCATGGCGCTATAGAAACCGCCAGCAGATGCATAGCGATTTAATGAATCTTCTGGTTCATCGATGTCATGAAAGGCGATTGTATTTAACCAATCTTGCACGGTACGTGCTGCTAATTGTAAATCCGCATTGGTCGTCAATTCATCCTTATTAATCCCTTCTAAAACTTGATTGGCGATTGTGACGTACATTAATAATTGACGACGTAAGCCTAATAATTGAGGAGAATTATCCCACGCGCGTTGATTAAAGCGTGCACTATTTAACCAATCGCCAACTTGTTTTATTTTACCAGCAACGTCCTCCATTTGCGTGGCTTTTAAGGCTTTAAGCGCAATGTCGTAGGCTTTGCCATGGGCTAATGCACCACATAATTCCAAGCCAATATGTGGCAAGGTCATGGTAATGCGTTCTTTGTATTTCGGATCCTTCTTTAAAGCAGGAATTTGCTTTTCTAAAACATCCAGCGCCGCAGCGCGCGCTTTTTCATCCTGCTTCGCGTCAAATAAATGCTGCACTAATTCTACTGATAAACTCAGTTTATTTTCTGGATCAACCGTTCGCCTAATAGCTTCTTCGTGGTATTCGACCGCTTTATCGTATTCACCCGTAAAGCTATAAAGACCTGATAATTCCCGATAATTAGCATTATCTTCATCGCCATCAGCGATCATTTTTTTCATCTTATTAATGCCGCGTTGATACGTTTGATAATGCCAGTCACGTTGCACATCAATCATGGTTTTCGCATATTCTGGTTCACTAAAAATACGATAACTTAAACGCCATGGGCCACGGGTGTTCTCACCAGAAAAGCGCAGTAATAATCCAAGGCCATTGGGGTCGAATGCTTCGCCTTGATCGAAGCTGGTATATAATTTTTGTAAGGCGACTTGTAATTTTTCATCTTTAAATTCTAAGCCAGGTCCGGTTTGTAAAGTATACGCATACCATAAACCGTCTTCCTTCTTTTCAGCAAATGCAGCAGCTGCATGTGCAGGTAATGAAATAACATGCGCAGTACGACCCTGACGTTCAGCAATAGCTTGGTACAATTCAGATAAGTCATCGCAGTCACCACGAATCATACCACACGTTACTGTGGCAATGGTTTCCGCCGCCGTTTGATGGATGTCACCTTTAATATTTCGGTTACCAACTAAAAACGGAAACCGCGTATCGGGGCTGTCGTAGACGTAGGATAAAATATATTCACCAATTAAATCCAAATGTGCAGGGTCGGGTAATAAGCGCGCAGCATCTGCTAAAAAGCGTTCCACTTCTTTGTTGTCGCCATCTTTTGGTGGCGCTAAAAATCCACCAGGAACTTGCAGTCCTAAAATATCACCATTTAAAGCTGTTACCAACATGTGCGGTGGCATAACATTACTGAGGCCATTCGGATCTATGCCACGCGCACCGCGCGCTGGATAAGTATTACGCCAAGCGGATTGATTAACGGTAAAGCCTTCTTCTTTATTCCACTCGGCAAGTTTGTCGTAGCCTTGAAATAAGCGTATACGATCAATTTTCGTATTGACTGCCGTCGGATCAGCACCAGCTGGTAAATCGACCGCTAATGATGGTCCCGGATCTGGTAGCGCCCAATAATATAATGGTTCTTCGTGATTTTGCACATATGAGGAACGACTTGGTGTGGTTAATATCCAACGATTGCGACGACCAAAACCATCACTCACTTCTGCTAAATGGAGTCCCGTTCCTTCATAAGACATAACTGGTTGAAATTTTTCCGCTGCAACAATTGCTTTTTCCAACTCAGCAACCGCTTTTGCTTGGTCTGGTAAAATATTTTTAAGCCAACCCCCACGCACTAAACGACGCGCAAAACTTGGTGAAACATCGTCTACTTCTTCTTTGCCATCAGCACGCATGGTCCGCTTGAGCACATCTTCCAATGCTTTTTTTCCGACTTCATCCAGTTTTGATTTATCTAGCGTTGCTAATAAAGCCTCTACCGCTTTTTTAACGCTCTCGACATCTGCTTCACGTTTGTCTTCTTTAATTTCTTTACGTTTTAAAACCCCTTCATCCAATACCAAAACTTGCGCAGAAAATAAATGAAAACCCGTCAAAATGCCTTCACGTAAAATTAAGGTGTCGGTTTTAATTTGAGCGCCTTTTACATGCGCTAATAATGCCGGTATGACTGCAATTGCGTCTTTGCGATTATCTATCATTAATTTACGCAAAACCGTTAACGGGCCTAATTCAGTTGTGATTACGGCGTTACCATCTTTATCGACTGATTCTATTTGAAAACTCAGCGCAGGTTCAGTCGCTGTCCAAAACGCTTTACCATCTCGTTCAACTAAACTATCAACCGGTGGTAAACTTTTTAATAATTCACTTGCTGGTGTGGTTGCCGATGGCGTTGGCACTGGTGGTGCGACAACGGTTTCTTTGGTTGCTGGCGGCGTTGCTTTTGGTTGCTCATCAGCAGCTGGTAACCATGGCGCGCTACACGCGAGCGCGAGTAACAGAGCAACAGGACGAATACATGGCATACCAGACTCCAAAGTTCGGGGACAAGGGATGTGCTACCCTCGGCAAACCAAGCGATGGTCAAGGTTTGCCCAGCAATAGACGCACGCTGTGAGCGGTGCTGACAACGGGTGCTGTTTAGCTGTGGAGTTCATATCGTCCGCATCAAATGGCACAGTCGCACCATACTTTTTAGGAGTGGCGGCACCCTGACTCATGTTATTGCGCCAGATGCGAGGCTTTTTACCCGAACAAAGACCCGTTTTCGACTGAGTTGGCCTTTCTTTCAGCGGTTCTGGCGCTAGACCCTTGCGCTCATTTGCTGGGGGGTGCGTCGCTACGGCTCGCTTCCTGGTTTAGCCCACCTCTGCTTCAGCATCGGTTAGTTATGTCGCTCCCTAACGTCGAACGTCGTTCTGATATCCGCAACATCGCCATTATTGCCCACGTTGACCACGGTAAAACGACCCTGGTTGATGCCTTATTAAAACAAGGCGGCGCCTTCCACGCTAAACAAGCCGTGGTCGATTGCGTCATGGATTCAAAGGACCAAGAAAAAGAACGTGGCATTACCATTCTCGCAAAAAATTGTGCCGTGCATTATTTGAGTCCAACTCAGGGCGACATTCGTATTAATATTGTCGATACGCCTGGGCATGCTGATTTCGGTGGTGAAGTTGAACGCGTATTAAAAATGGCTGATGGTGCATTAGTATTAGTCGATGCATTCGAAGGATGTTTACCACAAACACGATTCGTATTACGCAAAGCCATTCAAACTGGATTAAAATTAATATTGGTAGTTAATAAAATTGATAAGCCAAATTGTTCGCCAGAAATTATTGCTGATAAAGTGTTTGATTTAATGGTCGAACTCGGTGCCGAAGATTGGCAACTTGATTTCCCCGTCTTGTTTGGTTCAGGTCGCACCGGTTTCATGGAAAATGATCTCGATAAAGCCAAGGCCCGTTTAGAAACAAAAGATGGTGATTTGCGTCCCTTATTTGATGCCATCATTAGCCACATTCCTGGCCCACCCGTTAAATCAGATGCGCCATTACAATTACAAGTCGCCAATATCGACCATAATGATTTCGTTGGTCGTATGGGTATTGGCCGTATTTTCGCCGGTACGATTAAACAAAATATGCAAGTCGTGGTGGTCAGTGGACCGGACGGCGTACCGAAAAAAGGTCGCGTCTTACAATTACATCGTTTCGATGGCATGGGCCGTGAAGAAGTAAAAGAAGCAAAAGCTGGTGATGTCGTCGTGGTTACCGGACTCGAACAGGTGAATATTAGTGACACCATTTGTGAACCAGAACATCCAGCTGCATTACCGCCAATTCCTATTGATGAACCAACCATCCGTATGACCTTTGGTGTAAACACCGGGCCACTCACCGGTAAAGAAGGCAAGCCCTTACAAAGCCGTGAATTGCGCGGACGTCTTGAACGCGAAATGCAAAAAAACGTCGCCATGCGATTTGCCGATACCGAACAGCCAGATGTGTTTGAAGTATCAGGTCGCGGTGTCCTGCATTTATCTGTATTAATTGAAGACATGCGTCGTGAAAATGCTGAATTACAAGTCGGCCCACCACGCGTTATTTATAAAACCGATGAAAACGGCAATCGTTTAGAACCAATCGAATTAGCTGTCATTGATGTACCCGACGAACATGCCAGCAAAGTTATGAATTTAATGCTCAGCCGTCGCGCTGAAGTTCGCGAAATGGCGGTAAATGGAAAATTCCAACATTTAGAATTTAGCATTCCAAGTCGTGGATTATTAGGCATTCGCAATACCATGTTATCGCTCACCCAAGGTGAAGCGACGCTCAACACCATGTTTTTAGAATATGGCCCGTATCGTGGTGACATCGAAAAACGTGATAATGGCGCTATCATTTCTCAATGTGCTGGCGAAGTCATCGCCTTTGCTTTATTTAATTTACAAGATCGTGGTCGTTTCTTCGTTAATGTTGGCGATCCCTTATATGAAGGCCAGGTCGTCGGCGAAAACGCCAAAGACACCGACATGGTTGTTAACCTGACGAAAGAAAAGAAACTCACTAACATTCGCTCTTCTGGTGCTGACGAAGCAATTCGCATCACCCCCGCACAAAAAATGTCCTTAGAAGAAGCGATGGAATATATTAAGAGTGATGAATTATTAGATATCACACCCAAATCATTACGCCTGCGCAAATTATATTTATCGGAAACAGATCGTAAGCGCTTGAGTCGTGCGTCGGCGGCTGGCTGATCCTGACGACAAAGCAAATTGACACTGGGCTCGTAGTTTTGCTACGAGCCCATTTTTTATTGTGAGTCCCTGATAAAATACACACCGCCTTCATCAACTCTGAGAATTGGTCTGTGTTTATAACTATCGCTTACATAGATCATTTCATAATGATCAAATAAAAAGCGCTCGGTTCTTTGGTAATCTAAAGACTGCATGAGTGGAATAATCGTCGTTTGTAATACTGGATCGACGTGAAAAAGCTCCGCTAATTGATTAAATGTATAGACCTCTTCAAACCAGCCCAATGCTCGAAGCGCTTCTTTTCTTATATACGGTGAATCATCTTTTACCAATTCTTGCAATATACTCTGCATTTTATCGACGTGCTCTTTATCATATTTATCTTTATAGAGAGCGTCACATTGTCCCATGAGTTGTGCCGCAACACATCCTGTACGTCTAGCTTCACACGCTCCACTTAACAATAAATCAATGACCGTTTTAAAATCGGGGTTTCCTTCAAGGTAGCGGCCTGTAAATTGTACCAATTTTTTGCGTAATACATCAAATGGAGCATCATACGAATTGTAGGCTGTGGATGAAATATTTTGTAAGGCTTCTAGTCCGCCATGTATTACTCGGGAGGCATCAAATTTTTGCGCGTTTGTAATAGTATGAATTGATAATACCTGTATAGCCAAACTTTGTAATGGATTGGATTGATTGGCGCTATCTTCAAGAATAGTGGCTAAACTATTTATTTGTAACGGTTTTTCTGACCATTCACTTAAACAAATTAAAAATATTTTCTTTACATCACCCGCTAAAGCATCCCATCGGGTTGCCATCCAATAAAGAAATTGTATGTCTGCGCCTTGCAGTAAACCATTCATTATTTGCTTCTGAGTTTCTGCTT
>JAHEDF010000066.1:0-1431 GCA_024641365.1 Planctomycetota bacterium
CTTCCTAACAATATTTGTAAGTACTGATGCCGCATACGCCTGTGTCTATATAAAAATTACATAATATACATTATCATACATTATGTATATGAATCGCAATGGATCGCATTTGCACTCAAATGAATGAATCATCTTTAAAGAATGCGATGAAAAAGACTAAAAGCAGGCCACTGAAGTTGGCTTTAATAGAAATAACGAACCAATACCAATGGCTATATAGACGGCTTTTTTTTCTAAAATTTAAACACTGAGTGTTCCTGAAGGACAGAATCCAAAAACAGCCGCTGCCATTCCGTCGCCAATTCATGATGCGGATAAGTACGTTCCCATTGTTGAAAACGGCGACTGTGGTGCGGTTCATGGGCAATGGGTTCGCATGCTTGGCGATGATGGCACAATTCATGAAACAAAACGTGTTCTATAAAAATCCATGGAATAACAGGACGTTTAAGTCGTGGATGCAAGGTTATGAGCGGTTTCGGTCGTCTTACATAGCAACCAAAGCGGATAGATGATAAACTTCGATTTCCAGGATCACGGCCCCATTTGATCACTGGTTTTGGAAGAAAATCAAACCATGTCCCATGCACATGGTCTAAGGCGCCAATAAGATCCAAAGGTTGAATCGGAGCCGGTAGCGCAGGAAACGCTGCCCTTTTAATTATCAGCTCGTCAGCACGTTGTCTTTTGAAGACGGTATCAAAAGTCTTTTGTAAATGTGGACCTACTTTATGCCCCCTGCTTGTTATCCACGCAGGAATTTCTGCAACTGCCTGTGGTTGGGACAAAATATCGGCATGAATACTCGCTATTATTTGTGATTCAGTTCCTGATGTCGCATAGCGTAAGCTTAACATAGTCACGCGATTATGATTAATGCGCAATCGACACATTGGCATGCGATGTTCAATCCACCGCAATAACCATTTGTGTGGATTTTCTTCTAAAGAAATTCCATATGACTTATCTGAGTCAGTATTATCATTTTTAGATAATATTTTATTTTTAATACTCGAAAACATTTATATAAATAACCGTGTGCCAATACGAATATCAGTAGCGCCTTCTAAGATAGCATAATGAAAGTCATGCGACATCCCCATACTTAAACGTGGTAAGGCGTGTTTTTCTGCTAATAAACGCAGTGAAGAAAAACAGTGCCGAATAGTTTTTTCGTCTGCTTGATCACCGTTTTGGTCGAGTGGTGCCATGGTCATGAAGCCCACAACTTGAAGGTGTTCATATAACGATGCTGCTGATAATCGTTCTGATATTTCATCAGGTAACATGCCTGCTTTTGCATCATCATCAACGACGTTCACTTGAAAAAATATCTCCATTTTTTTATCAGCTAATTTACAGGCACGACCTAATCGCTCTATATGATCCTTTTCACATAAGCTATGCAATGATGAGCAATACGGAATTATC
>JAHEDF010000066.1:1441-11955 GCA_024641365.1 Planctomycetota bacterium
CGCTAATTGTCGCCCCTGAATGCGGCCTATATAATGATAGCGTGCTACTTTTTGAGGTGACTCAGCCATAGCAGCGAGATGGTCGAGCCTATTTTCACCGAAATCATAAATACCTGCTGCTTGTAGTGGTGCAATTACTGAAGGCGTTTGCGATTTGGTAACGGCTATTAAGCGAATGTCCGTTGATTGGCGACCACTCATCTTGGCGTAGGTTGCTATTTCTTCGCGTACGGCTGTTACCTGTGCTGCTATACGAGGTGATACGTGTGGTGATGTCACGGCAGAAGGCCATGTTTCAGACGTACTGGACTTGTCCGTTGTCATACATGCATGCCTATCACATCGCTAAGCAACCGCCAGCAACACACATCAGGGAGCTTTTCAGCCCCCTGCTTTTATTGCATTAAACCATTAATGATTGATAAATTGACGCATTACTGCTCTTTGTCGCCTTCTTTATCGCCTAAGATTCCTTCCGCAGTGGCCCATTCTTGCCATGCCTTAATCGATTTATCTCGTTCAACTTCTTCTCCACGAGAGTCATAGCCGACATCTTTTTTCGAAATAAATTTTAAAATATCATTGCATTTACGACGAACAATTCCGCTCGGATTACTCAGTCCAATAATTAATGCCGGAACGGCTTCTTTTCCTTGCGACGTTAAATTTTGTTCAGCCTGTTGAGCTTCATTGCCTTCAACGCTCGCTAATTGTTCGATCATTTGGAGGCGTGGATCTTTGGGTGCGGCAGCTTTGCCAGCAACCGTATCGGGAGTTTTTTCTTCAATCCATTCAAAGCGCGCGCCTTTTTCCTTCCACCAGTCTTCAATCTGCTTAACTACTTTTTTACGTTTATCAGGTGGATCCATGGGATTGTAGCCCCAATCATTTCCAGTTATGCGCACAAATAGTTGAATTGCTTTTTCATTGGCCTGCCGGTTATCTCCAGCCATGACTTTAATCACTGCAGGTACTAACGACTTATCGCGTAATTCATATAATCCCTGTGCCGCTGAAACAACGACTACTGGATCATCGCTTTTTAATTGTTCGCTCAGCCACACTTTTGGTGAAACGTCATGATTTTGATCCCACCACTTTTGCGCATCCGCCTGGGTTAAATTTTCATCATCTGATACCAGAGAAATTTGCGCAAATGAACTGCGAGCGGCATTGGAAACTACTTTTTCTGGATGACCCATGAGCTCAATTAAGCGAGGTGTTATGCGACGATCTTTCATCAATGGGGCTACATAGGCAAACATTTCCAAATCTTCTTTATTATTGCTGCGTTCGCTTGCCTTGGCGAGGAAGCCCAGCAGTCGTCTCGGCGTTTCAATCTCACCATCTTTTAAATATTTCATGATCAACAAAGACGTTCCATAGAGATCGTCAAAATTATCACGTTTCAGTGCCGTCATTAAAAGAGGTACCATTTCAGCGCGATTATCTTCTCGATACAGGGTCAGCACGGCTGAATCCATGTCGTCACTATCATTCGCATTTTTTTGCATGCGCATGATCTGACCTTCAATGAAACTGTTTTCGCGCTCTATGGTCGGAACGGTTAAATCCCATTCGATTTCCGAGGCTTTTGGTCCAGGGCCACTTGAGCGACGCCGGGGCGCGGATGAATTAGAGCCCCCCTCACCATCTTTGCCCTGGTCCCCTCCATTAACAAAAGCCGCAGCAACCCACCGGTCCCCTACTTTCACTTGGTTGAACTTAGCACGCGCCGCTTCGTGATCTTTGTCAATTTGCAGTACTTTGCTGTAATACTTTCGGGCTGTGGTCGGCTTTTTATTTTCCTCACACCACACACCAAGCATGTAAACGGAGTCGGCATCCGACATATCCGTCTTTTTGATCATGTCCTGGAGGGTTTCCTCAGCAAAAGTAAATGTGCAGCAGGCAGAGACTACAGCGATGAGCAGGTAACGAAGCATAAGCAAGATTCCTCAGAGTCGCGGGCGTGATCATGGGCTAACGTTGTTTAGTGCCCATGGTGCATTGAAATCGGTCCTAATATACATGTCGACAGAGCGCAAAGCTTGTCAGATCATATGTTTTTTAGCGTGTCGTACGCATACGCTGTGTGTCACGGTTAAAAGGTTACACAAACCACGTGTGGGGTTGGCGCGTTCTAACGGTTTGTGCTGCTAACAGCAGTCATTATGGTTTGCCACTTCGCCAGACTAGGCGCATTCAATCCCTTAGAAGGAATCCCATGCCCATTCCCTACGTCATCGAGAAGGATTCACGCGGAGAACGCAGTTACGACATCTATAGTCGTTTGCTGAAAGACCGTATTATTTTCCTTGGTGAGCCCATTGATGACTTCGTTTCTAATGTCGTAGTCGCCCAATTACTCTTTTTACAAAGCCAAAAACGTGATGCGGATATCACGTTATATATCAATTCTCCTGGTGGATTAGTAAATGCCGGCTTTGCTATTTTTGACACCATGGCTTATTTAACCTGCGATGTTGCCACCGTTTGTATAGGACAGGCAGCAAGCATGGCTGCATTCTTATTAGCGGCCGGTACCAAAGGAAAACGCTTCGCGTTACCGCATAGCCGTATCATGATTCATCAGCCGATGGGTGGCACGCAGGGCCAAGCCAGTGACATCGAAATTCAGGCGAAAGAATTATTACGTTTAAAGAAAGAATTGAATCGCATTTTATCAGAGAACACTGGTCAAAAAGAGGAGAAAGTCGCTAAAGACAGTGAGCGCGATTATTACATGAGTGCAGAAGAAGCCTGTTCCTATGGATTAATTGATCGCGTTGTTTCTAAACCTGTTTCCAACTAATTTACTTTCAATTCACTAAATCCCCGTCCGAGACATACCATGGCTAAAAATAAAAAAGGTGAAACCGACAAGGGCGGGGAAATCTGCAGCTTTTGCGGACGTGCTGCTGATCAAGTTGAACGATTAATTAATGGTCCCCCAGGCGTATCCATTTGTAATGAATGCGTTGATGTCTGTTCAACATTATTGCGTGATAATACACGCCAAGGCGGTAAAAAAGGCTCTGAACAACCCAAGATAGGCAAAAGTTTAACGCCTGCCGAAATTAAAGCACATCTTGATCAGCATATTATAGGACAAGAACAAGCAAAACGTACTATCGCAGTTGCCGTTTACAATCATTATAAACGAATTAAGGCAAATCAAAGTGGTGGCGCGAATGGAATAGAATTAGAAAAATCTAATATTCTTATGTTAGGCCCTACCGGGTGTGGTAAAACCGCAATTGCTCGGTGCTTAGCTAAATTATTAAATGTTCCTTTTGCGATTGGTGATGCGACCACATTAACCGAAGCCGGGTATGTCGGTGAAGATGTTGAAAATTTGATTTTACGCCTGCTGCAAAATGCGAATTTTGAAGTGCCACGCGCCGAAATGGGCATCATTTACGTCGATGAAGTTGACAAAGTAGCGCGCTCCTCTGGTAATGTTTCAATTACCCGCGATGTCTCCGGTGAAGGCGTTCAACAAGCGCTACTAAAATTAATTGAAGGAACCGTTGCGAATGTCCCCCCTGGCGGCGGGCGTAAACACCCAGAGCAAAAATATATTCAAGTAAACACAGAAAATATTTTATTTATTTGCGGCGGTGCCTTTAGCGGATTGCCGGAAATAATTGGTCGTCGTTTAGGCGATAAGCGTGTCGGTTTTAATTTTGACCATGGAAGCGAAGAGCACGCAGACGTTAATGTTGATGATATGTTGCTCGCCCACGTCACGCCTGAAGACTTGGTTAATTTTGGTATGATTCCCGAATTCATTGGTCGCTTACCTGTGTCCGTCTCGTTATTGCCGCTCAGTGAAGATGCGCTCGTTAATATCCTGACACAGCCCAAAAATGCTTTGGTAAAACAATATCAGGCGATGTTTGCGATAGAGGGCGCTGAATTACATTTCACTGATGATGCGCTACGTGCAATTGCGAAGAAAGCACAAGAACGCAAAACCGGGGCGCGGGCGCTGCGCGCCATTTTAGAAGAAGTTATGCTCGACATGATGTTCGATCTGCCGCAAAGAGTGAAATTCCAGAAATCTTTCACGGTTGATGCAACGGTCGTTGAGGGAAAAGCGACCATATACGAAAATTTAGATACTGACAAAAAAGAGACTGCTTAAATACGTCCCCCGCTGCATCGGAAAGGGCGCACCTGAAAGGACCTACATGTGTTATTCCGCTCCCAAAACTGCGGTTTTAAACACAAAAGTGCAAAGACCTACCACAGTGATGCAACTCTGCTTGTAATATAGGCAACGCAGTGGCGATATTGCACGTAGGAATGGAACGAAACGCGCTTGGGATGCGTTGAACCCTTGGATAGACTATGACCATTGCCCATCATCAAACATTTGCCGTCCCCTATGCCTTTGATGTCCATTTCACGAGTGATGTCTTCGCGCCAGATAATGATGTTTTAGTAAAGGCCATGAAACCACGCAGCGGTGGACGACCAGCACGCGCATTGGTCTACATAGATGAAGGAACGGTTCGTCAAAACCCAAAATTGATTCAGTCTATCCATTTGTGGTTTGCAGCCCATGAAGCTGATGAAGTTCAATTAGCAGCGGCGCCAGAAGTTGTTGCTGGTGGCGAAGCTCTGAAAAGTGAGCTCGCTATTTTAGATAAAGTTGGCCGCGCCTGTTTTGATAACGGCATATGTCGTCACAGTTATATTATCATAATTGGCGGTGGTGCCGTTTTAGATGCGGTCGGTTTTGCGGCATCCATCGTTCATCGTGGCATTCGTCAAATCCGATTGCCAACGACCGTATTAGCACAATGTGATGCCGGACTTGGAGTGAAAAATGGCGTAAATCGTTTTGGTTCAAAAAACTTTTACGGTACTTTTACGCCCCCCTCGGCAATTATAAATGATACGCGTTTTTTGGAATCGCTCGATGATCGCTCGTGGCGAGCGGGTATCGCGGAAGCGGTTAAAGTTGCGATTATTAAAGATGCTGAATTCTTAAAACTGCTCGGTGAAAAGGCCGTTCAATTGCGTGAACGCGATTTGAAAACTATGGCATGGTTAATCGAACGCTGTGCTTTACTGCATCTAGATCACATCACTAAAGCTGGCGATCCATTTGAACAGGGTAGCTCTCGTCCATTAGATTTCGGACATTGGTCAGCGCATCGCATGGAAACATTATCTAATCATCGCTTACTGCATGGTGAAGCCGTAGCCATTGGTGTTGCGATCGACTCTCTCTATGCGGTTCAATTAAATCGCATCACCGAACAAGAGGGAAATCAGATATTAACCATTTTGCATACGTGTGGTTTCCGTTTGTGGGATGAGGTATTGGACTTGCGCGATGCATCAGGTCATCGCGCTGTGCTCATTGGTTTAGCTCAATTCCGTGAGCATTTAGGCGGAGAATTGACCTTAGCGATGCCTGAGGGCCTTGGTCATCGGAGTGATGTGCATGAATTTGACGAATCACTGTTTGAACAAATCCTCATTAAACTGAAACGTTGGCGTCCTGCTCCGATTTCTAACTCAGAAACGTCAAAAAAAGCGTCTTAATACCGATTAATCGCTAAGTCTCATTGCCAGATGTAAATTCTGCATTGAGTCACACAGGTTCATTGGTAAAGGTTCTGCCGTTCTCTCGTCTTTGAACCGGTGGAGTCAGCATGAATATAAAATTAAATAGTGGTATTTTGGTCTCTTTGAATCTGTTTATAGCGATTGTATTAGGTACTTTGGGGTCAGTAAGCGCAGGTGAAGTCAGTGTTTCTGAACTAATAAATGAAGCTGCGGTAAAATTTGAAGAAAAACAAAGTAAAGATTTTAAACCCGTACAAGATAGCTTAGAAAGATGGCGCAAATCACAAATCAATACTGCCGTCAGAGATTTAAGCGGCTTATTATCAAAAGCTGCTCCAGCAGATCAGCCATACATCGCTTATCATTTATTAAGTGTAAGCCCTAAACACCGTTCAGCACGGGATACATTTACGAAATTAGGTATTCCAGCGCCCTTTGATGAAATGGGTATACGAGTTTCTGGCGCGACCATCCCGGTTAGTCGCAATCGTGAATTAGTGGAACGTGTTTCGCAATTACGCTATCCACCTTTTTCTGCGGTTGCACAAGTAGTTTCACCAAAATCTAGCATCGTGGCAAGTTATTGGAAACGTCAGCAAGCTGCTCTTGATAAATTACGTGACGAATTAGTTGGTTATGCACAAAAAGGACAAGCAGATAATGCCTTTCAGGTATTAGCTTATTATTGGCCAGGTGCAAATGAAGTGGCTGCCTATTACGCTAGTCAGCGCAAAGAAATTCCTCGCCAACGCACTTGGTTTACCAGCGTGGATCGTTATTTACTCGATCACGGCTTGGCTGGCATCGACTGCTTAGATGAGCGCGTTTTTAAACCAACTATCGGATCATCTCCCAGTAATGGTACAAATGGCGCCTCATTTTACAGTGAAGCGTCCTGGGATTTTATGGAAAATTTACGAAATTGTCGCATAGAAGGAATTTTTACCACTCAAGGTAATAGCACATTTTCTATTCTAGATAGCACAGGTAATGGTGCCGAATTAGTAGTTAGTAAAAATACGGTAGAATTGTTTTCAGTCGAAGGTAGCCGGCATAAGTCCTTAGCAAAAGGAAAGGTGGAAGAAGATCTCAGTGGGTTTTCCTTCCCAGTACAAATGGAAGTACGTGGTCGCTACGTAGCGGCTATGGTCGGTGGTGTACAAGTCTGCACTGGTAATTTATCTAAAGAATATGCATTTAGACGCATGACGATTAAACCAAATGGATTAGTCGCACAACAAATGCGCGTACGTTATTTAGCGGAAGTTGACGATACGGTCGAATTATTGGCCATGGTTCCTAAAAAAGCGGAACCACCTCCAGTTGAGCCCTGGGTTGCTGAACGAGAAAAACAATTAGCGCGTCTTGTGACCTTTAAATTTGAAGACACCTCGGTTGACGAAGTTGTCGCATTATTAACACAATTAAGCGGCATGCCGATTATCATGGATGAGAAAGCTGAGACATTGAAAAACTTACCTGTTACCCTCGATGGAAAAGATTTGAAACTATCGAGTGCATTAGATTGGTTAAAACGTGTCAGTGATTTAAGTTGGAAAACGACTGAGAAGGGCGTGACGCTAACCTGGAGTAAATAGTATCCTAATTACTTCAGATAATTGCCTTATTTCTATTTTAGTAACTCTTTAAATTCAGCCGGTTTGTCCGTGCAAATAACGGGCATCCCGGCTGCCGCTAAGCGTTTCGCCTCATTGTTATCATTTACAGTCCATACATAGATATCCAAGCCAGCCGCTTGTAATTTATCTATGAAGGCTGCGTCTATTGGCCATTTATTGCTTAGGCTTAGACCGTCAAATTTAGCTTCTTTGCATTTTTCAATTATTGATTCGATCGAAACTGCAGATTGGCCCGTTTTTTTATCGGTTTTATAACTAAGTAACCATAACGCACGATGTTTAGGGAACGTTTTTTTCGTCGCTGCAATAGATTCGTAAGAAAAGGAAATAAACTCTACTGCCGATTCGGGTTGGGGAACCGCTTGTAATGCGGCTTGAATACCAGGGATCATTTCTTGTCCCCCTTTTAATTCGACTACTAATCGTCGGCCTTCAGGTATTATTTGCAATAAATCTTCTAAAGAAGGGATCTTTTCGCCTTTATATTTTATATTTTTCCATGAACCCGCATCCAGCTTTTGTAATTCTGCCAAGGTCATATTTTTAACCTTGGCAGATACGCCAGTCGTTCTCTTTGTATTATCATCATGAATAACGGCTATGCGCCCATCTGCGGTACCATAAATATCGCATTCAACGCCATCGGCACCTTGTTCAAAGGCAAGTTTTGTTGCTATCACTGTATTTTCTGGTGCTTCATGCGATGCACCGCGATGCGCTACAATTTCAACGGCGTGTAATGTAAAAAGAAAACTATACTGGATCGCAATTAACAATGCGCTGGCAATAAATTGCATGACGGCCTCTCATCCTAACTTGGATAAGTTAAAATCTATGATCTATAGCGACGGCGGCGACGTACACGTTTAACGGGACGCCCCCCCTTCGGTGCTGAGCCTTTCGGTTGAACTGGCATTTTAGCAATTTCATCTGCGCGTGCAGCAACGACGTTCGCATCAGCTGGACGGTCATCAGGATTTTTCTCAAGCAATTCTTCTATTAATTCAATTAATTCGTCAGGCGCGTTCGGGGCTAGTTTACTTAAATCTTCAATATCAGTATTGATATGAGCCAACACAACTTGCCGGTTTGATCCTTTAAAGAGTGTTTGACCCGTTAATAAATGCCAAGCCGTTGCACCTAATGCATAAAGATCGGCACGACCGTCGATGTCACCACCACGTGCTTGTTCGGGAGCAACGTAATGAGGACTGCCAAAAATTCGTTCTTGCGTGGCGACGCCATTATCAGCGATTGGTGCGGCAATACCTAAGTCGGCCAATTTAAAGAGGCCTTCTTCATTCATTAAGATATTATCTGGTTTGACATCGCGATGTACTAAGCGCTGACTTTCCGCATAACCGAGTGCTCGTGCAATGTGCTGAATAAGACGGACCACTTGTTGCACATCTAACGGTCCGTGATCGCGCAATATATCAGCCGTCGATCCCTTCATTAATTCCATGATTAATAAATAATTATCTGCTACCTGGCAGACATCATGAACCTGAACTAAGTGTGGATGATTTAAGCGACCAGCACGACGAGCTTCGGTTAAAAACGCTTGTACACGCTCAGGGTCATCACGGTATTCTTCCGCCAAAACTTTAATGGCGACTTGTCGCCCGAGATTTACCTGATGACCTTTAAATACGGTACCGTAACGACCACGACCTACGACTTCTTGTAAATCAAACCCACCTAATCGCTGACCAACTAATGGATCGATTGGTTTATTATCGCCAATTTCAAAAGTAATGTGAGTGCGACCTAATTTAAGGATGTCACCGTGGTAGGCGCGCGCACGCGTAATCGGTTGACCATTAAGCCATGAGCCATTGCGGCTGCCCATGTCCTCAATCATGACCTCTTCATTTTCGATATCGAGCGAGCAATGCGCACGACTCGATTGAGAGTCAGGTAATACGACCTGGCTCACTTCGCTGTCACGACCAATTACACAGGGCAGGGTCGCATTGGTCAAATCGATCACCTTGGTCGGTTGATCGGGAATGGTAAGGTACAATTTTAGATTCATGAGCCCACAGTTGTAAGGGCGCTTTGTGGTCTTGCCAACTCCAGAGCCTTTTCCCAGCGACAGGAGTGTCTATCCTGCCGCCCCGCAGCATCAGACACAGCTAGCCGTTTCGGCAAGTCATCGGACATGCCGCTTTGTTGTATCTAAAACTGCGATTTGGGAGCCTTATGAATTATGATGCATGGTTCCGTGATGCCGACACCGGCAGCGGACGCTGGGAATTGAATGAAGTGATATATCGCAGTCCGTCAGGTGGACTTTTGGAAGTCGCTCATGACTTGAATGCTTTAAAGTCACGTTCCCCTGCTGCCTGGATGCAGCTATGGGACTCTCGCTATAAACGAACCATGTGGCCATACGGATCCGGTGTGTGGGGTAAAAAGGAATTGGTCCTGCCCAATATCCCCGATTCCGACATTGTGAGTTTAGATGAAGGTGGCACGAATTTATTTTGGGCAGAGCGTTTTGGAAACGAATTAGGGGTTCCTGATTTATGGGTCAAACAATGTGGCGTTAGTCATACCGGATCATTTAAAGATTTAGGCATGACCGTGTTGGTCAGCCAGGTCAACCACATTATTAAAAGTAAGAAGCAAAATATTTTAGGCGTCGCTTGTGCATCAACAGGAGACACCAGTGCCGCGTTAGCTGCATACTGTGCCGCTGCTGGCATAACGAGTGTGGTTCTTTTACCCCGCGGAAAAATTAGCCCAGCACAATTAATTCAGCCTATTGCTAATAATAGTTTAACATTAGCGCTTGATACTGATTTTGATGGATGCATGCAATTGGTACAACAATTAACGGAAGACAATAAATTATACTTAGCAAATTCGATGAATTCGTTACGGGTCGAAGGTCAAAAAACCGTCGGCATTGAAATTGTCCAACAATTTGACTGGCAAATACCGGATTGGATTTTTATTCCTGGTGGTAATCTCGGCAATGTATCTGCGTTGTATAAAGGTTTCGAAGAAATTAAAGAACTTGGTATTATCACCAAGATTCCTCGTATTGTATGCTGCCAAGCAGAGGCCGCGAATCCGCTCTATTTAGCTTATAAGAGTGGTTGGAAGTCTTTTAATGCTGTGACAGCAAAAGAAACCCAAGCGAGCGCAATCCGCATTGGTAATCCAGTTTCGCGTGGCAAAGCGATAAAAGCCTTAATGAAATACGATGGACGCGTTGAGCAAGCGAGTGAACAAGAATTAGCTGATGCCATGGCTCGTGCAGACCGAACTGGTTTATTT
>JAHEDF010000507.1 GCA_024641365.1 Planctomycetota bacterium
GTACCATTGCGCGCGGCGCATCATCGCCGCCCATGGCGTCCAGGGCCAACCGCATCAAATTATCCTTCGGCTGTGGTGTCGGTGCCGGATTGGTCGTCGCGGAACAATACTTGGCGACCGCGGTATAAACCCGTACGCAGGTCCACGTGGTGTGGACGATGAACGCTCTTCGATTTCTTATCGATTGATAAACCAGGAACGCTCAGCGCCTGGTGAGATTTGCGCATACCTTTGCGACTTGGACAAACGCGACGCTTAGGAACAGCCATGATAACCTCGCCAGTGGGGATCCCCGGTCAAAGCACGGGGCATATGTGAAAGGCGCGGCAATCTATAGAGGGTGTTCGGGGTGTCAATTAGAGTCCGGCAAACGGTCCGGCACAGCCTGCTGAGCTGCTGAGTGCCTAGCCTGGGTCACGCTTGCCCGCTCTGGTCCGTTTCCACCATGCCCGACAGCTATGAGTGCTCCATGAGCGATTACGAACGGTATAGTCGACAAATTCGCTTTGCCCCTATTGGGTCGGCAGGCCAAGAGCGCCTCACGGCAGCGCGCGTAACGATCATTGGCTGTGGTGCCCTTGGGGCAGCACTAGCTGAACAAATGGTGCGGGCAGGGGTTGGCAGCCTACAATTGATTGATCGCGACTTTGTGGAGTTGAGCAATTTACAGCGACAAAGTTTGTATACCGAAAGCGACGCCGCGCAGTCGTTGCCCAAAGCGGTTGCTGCCGCACGCCATCTGCAGGCGATTAATTCGTCCTGCCATATTTCTGCTGTCGTCGATGACGTGCGTGCCACAAATGTCGAACAGCTGATCGCCAACAGCACGATTGTTTTAGATGGCTGTGATAATTTCCCAACGCGGCACTTAATTAATGAAGCGTGTTGTCGTGCAGGAATTCCGTGGGTGTATGGGGCCTGCGTTGGCGCCTATGGCCTGTCGGTTGCAATTATTCCTGGAAAAACTGCATGTTTCCGTTGTGTGCAGGATGAATTACCGAGCGTGGGCGAATCGCCGACCTGTGATACCGCAGGAATTATTCCGCCAGCTGTGCATCTGGTCGCCGGATGGCAGGTGGCTGAAGCAATAAAAATACTCGTTGGTGATAGTGCTGCAGTACGACGAGAACTTTGGGCCAGTGATTTATGGCAGGGCACTTTTCAACGACTTGATTTATCAGCGTGGAAAAATGATCAGTGCGTCGTGTGCGGCCAACAACCAACCTATCCCCTGTTGCAGGCCGGCGACAATGCCGCAGTCGTTTTATGCGGTCGCGATGCCGTACAAATTCGGCGCGGTAAAACAGACCTGTCCTTATTAGAAAAACGATTGGGGAATGAGTTAATATTATCAAACGACTATATGGTACGTTGGCAGGATGGTGCGGTAACAGCGACCTGTTTTCGTGATGGCAGAGTTATTATTCACGGAGTCAGCGATGCCCAACAAGCGCGCACATTTTGCGACCGTTGGCTTGGTTAAACTGCTGCATACTGCATCTTCAGTGTCGCACTAAGCCGCTAATTAATTGCGTAAAAATATCAGCCTAACGCTTGCAATAATAATCCCGATGAGGATAATGACACCAATAATTTTAATGGCTGATGCCATAATTAATTGGTACGATGCGAGCGCACCTGACGCCGATACAGAGGCCCGAGAAGTAGACGGGTAGGCTTATTTCACATTTTGTTTGCTGTGAGAATCAGACGAACAGTTGAATAAATTTATGCCACCAATTTCGACTCAGGAGGTTGTCATGTCACAGACTACGCGCCGTTATCAACAGCCCATACCAAATCCACGGTTGGAAACGACCAAAATATATGACCGTCCACCAGTCGCTGATAATACGGTAAGGCCACCTGCTTCCGGTGAAGCGGTTAATGATTTTAGTCGTGCCGTTGTTCCGTGTGAACAATTTGAATTGCATCATGGATACTTGGTACGCGATATGAATCAGCGCGGTATTAATCCCGCGGATTGGGAAATCGTCAGTGGGGAAGAAGTCCGCTTAGACGAACAGGGTATGGATGTCGAATTTACCATGATGCGCAGAGGTTCTGATACGATTTGGCGACGACGGGTGAATATTCAAGGCGGGCGTTTAATATCAATTACAGGTGCTTAAGCGCTTCACTTCTTAAGCGCTTCACTTTATGCAGGGCTTAATGCCCCAATCGTGTAGCTATCATAAATAGGACAGGGAATCCCTGTCCTATTTATACCACTTGTTGTGAGCAATCAGTTGTGCGACTGCAGCAGGTACTAAATCAGCAACATCGTTACCGTTTTGTAAGCGCTCTCGAATAAGTGAACTTGATATTTCAGGGAGTGCACTGACATGATCATCAAAACCACGGCGCGGAACGGGTATAATTGACACCAGTTTTTGGAGTTCTTCGCCGCGATGCCAGTTTTTTAAATCTGCGGCTGTATCGGTGCCGCCAATTAATGACCACTGATGCTGTGGATAGGCTTTTATTAAATGAGTAATTAAATCAAATGTATAGCCACCGTCATTGTGTAATTCGTCATCGCGTAACGTGACAAACGGAAGGGTAGAAAAAGCAGCCTGGCATAATTCCCAGCGCTGCGCCCACGGCGTTAATCCTTTATGGTAGGCATGACGTGCGACCGGAAAGACCCACACCGCATCTATTGACGCCATTAATTGCGCATAACAAACCGCCAATACATGCCCAAGATGTGGCGGATCAAAGGAACCACCAAAAATGGCTATGCGTTGTGCAGGCCCAGAAGCATCGTCGTGCAAATTAATAAGGTGCTCGCTGTGATTAAGGTGCAGAAGCTATGTAATGCGATTGGCAGTGTGCTCAAAACCACTACGAGGGTCAAGGCGCATCGTCATCTGCATTGCTTGTGCTAATCGTTTTCAGCGCGCGCTTTAAGCACAGCCATGAACGCATCTTGTGGCACTTCCACGCTGCCAATCATTTTCATGCGTTTTTTGCCTTCTTTTTGTTTCTCTAACAATTTACGCTTACGCGATACGTCGCCGCCGTAACATTTAGCCGTCACGTTTTTACCAACGCTCTTAATGGTTTCACGCGCGACAATACGACTGCCAATAGTGGCCTGTAAGGCAACTTCAAACAAGTGGCGTGGAATTTCTTCTTTCAACGCCTTAATAATTTGGCGGCCACGATATTCTGAATTCGACTTGTGA
>JAHEDF010000508.1 GCA_024641365.1 Planctomycetota bacterium
GCGTCTGGAAATAAATCTCTCAATGCATCATCAATTTTAGTATCTGTGAAGGTAAAGGTCACCCGTCGTTCGGTTGAAAAGCCAACAACATTGGGTTCTGCGTATCTGTGAAATCCGGCAGCCCACCACGTTAGCACCACTAAAACCACGGCCAGCATAATCATCCACAATACCGATAGCCGACGTCGTGGTGGTGGTTCTTCTTTTTTTATCATTTGTAATTTGTTTTAGTAAGTCGCTATTTAATTATCTCTTATTAATCAATTACTTGTCCTCAGTCCCCCTTTTCCCCTTCGGTGCTTTCAGATTCACGTGTTCAAAAACCGGAATTTGTGCGCGGCGTTCCGGCCATCCGGCCTTTTCTTCATCACTGATCGCCCACATGGTGACGTCATCCATTTCTATCACGCCACCAACTGCGCCCGCAAATCCTAAGTTTCTTTTTCCTGATTTTGGCACCACGGCGTAGGACGGATGTTTTCCATAAAGCAGTGGTCCATTAGCAAATTGTACGACCACTTCCTCGCCCTTCACCTCAACCATGACGTGATACCACTCACTATCGACGAGTTTATAGTCCATCGCTGCGGCGACGCGCATCGACTCGCGTGCTCCGAGCAATTCGGTTCCAGTTGGCAATAAACGGAGATGCGCGATATGATGACCAAATTGCATAACCGGCGTATTTTTATCTGGCGTGCCGCCAATAAAGCGAATTGAGAAGGTAGCCAAATAGTGCACAGGTGTTATCGGCAAATCGATACGCGGCGCTGTACCATTATGATCTGGTTTTTCGGCCTGATATTCCTTGGTTGATTCCATACCATAGAGCACGCCATTGGTAATTTTCCACTGCGTTTCCTGCACGGCTTGAAATATCTTTGGATCTAATTCACCTGCTTGTGAAAAATCATTTTTTGTCAGACAATCCGTTGGGACCACCATAAATGGGTTTAAGTCGTGAAATGATTCTGCAGCGGTCAGCACGGTTGTGGTGATGCCCAGTGCTACGGAAAGCACGATGGCTGATACAAAATTCATAAAGAGACTCCCTGACGCGTCAGTATACAAGATGTTTTCCGTTCATTTCAACAGCACTGCTGTTGAAATGAACAAGGTTCAAAATGAACCGAGCGTGATGTTGTTAGTAAAATAAATGTAAAAGACCACTCATATAAAATCATAGCGCGAACTGAGAATAATACGACATTTCGTATCGCAATTGACAGGCATTTTATAATTACTTGCATGTAAGTATCGCAATTGTGCGGTTTTATTCCACACGTGTTTTAAGCGATAAGATTTATTTGGCCAAACAATTGTTTTTTTTGGACAACTATGGCCACCGGCTTTAAATCGGGAATAAATTCCCTGTGTAATGCCAGCGTCCTTACAGGACTAATTTTTCATTACTCTTATTTACACCCAGCACTTCAGCGCTGGGCTGCAGGACGGCGACTCGCTGGGACTGGCGGCATATAATTGCATAAACGGATTTACTGCTTTGTAGTCAAAGGAACCGCCTCAATGAACCATGGAATTGTCGGGGTTGAAGCAACCACTAATCCAAACGTCTTCATGAATGTCGGTGTGTTTACTAACATGATATCACCAACCGTTATGTCTTTCTGAGATACGAGCTGATGCTGAGCCAGCGTTTCTTCAACATTGGTGTTGATAGTCGTCATGGCATTAAGCAATTCTGGTAATTTCAATTTCATACCACCAAGATCAAATACCGGATCTTTAATATCAAATAATTGGCGGTTTAGAATTTTTCCCATTCGTGAAGCCTGATCATTATTGGCATCAGGTAATAATGGATGCAATGTTAACTCATGAGATTGTGGCCGGTAAATGGCTACTTTATTTTCGTTGGGTTTACTAAGCGTAAACAGCGATTTTTCTACCTCCTCCATGTCAGTTGCAAAATTTTTAAACTTTTCTTTAGCCATCACGAGCGGTGGCAATCTAATTGTTAATGATTTTTTCCAGGTAGGTTGATGCTCAAATTCCGAGCCAAGACTGCGATAGCCATGTACATTTATATTAATAGAAATTGGTGCCAAAACACCCAGGACCAAACTTCCTATGGACGGCAGCTCAAATTTCACAGTCACGAGATCTTGGCGTTTATCATCGTCCAAATCACAGAGGAAAAAACCATCCATTGCCTCATCAAATAGATAACGCACGGGATGTTGTAGCTGTGGACCGTGTTCTGTCCCCGGGAAAAACCATAATTTTCTTCCATAGTTAATAACTAAATCGCAATATTTTTTACCTTGCACATTACCATAATCAAAAACAACTCGGCTTGGAATAGTAGGGATTAAACCTTGATCATTGGTGTCATCAGCTGCTTCATAAAATAAATTCGTATCAAGTCGTATGATATGCGGCTGTTCTGTGCCATTATTTATACTAAACACCCACTCCTCATCTTGATGAGTTACCACGTCAAGTAGGCCATCTGCATTGAGATCACAAATTGTCGGCGATGCAATTTGCACCTGACTGGTCCATGCCTGCCCAGCATGTCCCGATATGGGTGCATAAACGTGTGATTTATGGGTCATCCGAACGGGCAGTGGCGTTTGCGGCAGCCAGTTTTTTCCCAGGTCATCGCTGGAAAAAACTGCCATATGATTTTGTTGCGGTAACAATAAATATGACTTTTTATGATCCGTATTGTTTATGAGTCGTTGAAATGAGTAAGCGCGCGGCTGAACTAGTCTGAGTCCTTGTTTCACCGTTTGAATGACAGGTGTACATGTTAGTTTCTGAGGCGTGTTCGTAAATAATTCAGGCCATTCAATTTTTTGCAGTCCAGTGCGATCAAATACCACCAGTTGTTGGCGCTCTGCGATTGTTATTACGCCCAAAAAACTGTAATCTGGGTCGGGGATATAACCATGTGCAATGAGACGAAAATGCCCTGCTGCCGTTATGGTAAAACGCTCGACCAAACCATCCGGTAATACGACGACAATAGTCGATGCTGTTTTGTTTTGTTCTTGCAGAGAAAAATAGGCTGCCGGTTGTTGATCGTACGATAATATGTTAGGGGCGAGACCGCTAACGATTACCGTGTCATCAACACCATATGCAGACGATAATACGAGTGAGCAAAGACAAGACAAATAAAGCAGTTTATTTTTAATGTACGTAATCACGGTAATCTACACC
>JAHEDF010000509.1 GCA_024641365.1 Planctomycetota bacterium
CTGCCACTTTTTGGGCATAGGACTTCACTTCTTCCGAAAAGAACTTGGTATCATCGTTCCAACGACGCTTCCAGTTTTCACGGGTCGCGTAAAGGGTCATCTGGACGAACATGAACGCCAGTGCCAGTAACAGATTGAGGACGATGAAAACTTTAACCGTAGTGCTCATGATCAGAATGCTCCCAGAAGGGTGTCGAGTCCGTGCAGGTTATTGGGCGGCGGCGGCGACGCCCGCCGGATCCGTGCCAGCGCCTTGGGCGCGGACATCTAACCGTTGCTGTAATTGGTATTTGTAGAGAAGTTCAGGGGTTATCGAAGTGGCGTGGCCAATGGCTTCAGCAGCAGCTGTGCGTACAGCGAGCTGAGCGGCGGCGTCAGCATCTTCGAATTTGAGCGCCTTCAAGAGTATCTCGATGGCGGCATCAGTATTTGGATTCAATTGGCCGATTGCATAGAGCAGAGCCGCACGAACTGCTGGAGTCAGCGTTGCATCTTGGGTGCCATAAACATCGGTCACTTTATTGATCATGCCTTTGACGGCTTCACCGGTTGGGCCAGTTGCAGCGAGACCAAGTGCTTTGGCCGCTTCAATGCGCAACGCATCAGCGCGAGCATCTAAGGTTGTTGCTAAAGCAGCAGCAGCGACACCCAGGTCAAATTGGGTGCGTGACGGATCGGGTTTTTGTAAGGCAATTGCAGCGCGCAAACTGATATCTTCGGCATCTTCCCGATTTGCATTGGGCAATTCAGCGTCTTTAAGCGCTGTTTCAATCATGCCAGCCATTTCGACGGAGTTGAAAGGCTTTTGAATAAATCCTTTTACATTACTCATGCCTTCAAAGGCTTTTTGAATTTTCGCTGCTAATTCAGGATTATCAGGCAGTGAAATAAAGACAGGCGTCTTTTCCGAGCGCCAATCTTTAGCTAATTTCCCAGCTAAAGTATCAGCACGTTGTTCATCAACTGCAATAATACCGCCTTTTTCATCGCGTACGGTTGGAATTAAATCACCAGCAATAATTATGGCATCTTTAATTGGCGATTCTTCTAAGCGCTGCATGGCTTCGAAGCCATCAGGCACTGCAAATACGCGGAAGCCTTTGTTTTGTAATTGATCGCGAGCGACATTGCGTTGACGGTAGTCTTGGTCGACCACTAACACGACGCGATTACCCCATTCACCGACGGCATCAGCTAAAATGGAGGTCACTTTTTCTGCATTGAAGAATTTTAACGCAGGGTCGAGATGTGCGAGTGTAATAGCAGCTTGGTAGCGCACCATTTTATCGCTGTGATCTAATGCGGCGACCAAAACGGTACCAGCTTTGTCTGGGGTTAATCCAGCTTCCGGTAAATGAACTTGTGGTTGCGCGATGCTGTGATCTTGCAGTTGGCGCATTAAATAAACAGCAACGTTATAGCGTTCTGATACGATTGATTGTTGAACGGCATGATAAAGGTGCTCTGCGCCAAACATGCGCACACGTAAGTGAATTTCACTTAATGCCATGACACGTTCAGCAATAGCATCTTGCGTTTCATCAGGATTTTCAGTTGGCGTAGTGCGCTCTTTAGCAATACGGACGCGACGTTGCACTTCCATATCTTGAGCGGCATAAACAGCGGCCAACAACGGCTGATAGGCAGTAAAGCTGGTGTAGTGCTGCATGCCTGCGAACAGAATTTGTTCCGCCATTAATTCATCCCACGCGTAACGAGGCGTGCGGACATAGGTTAATTTAGCTGCAACGTCATCATTACCTTCAATCCAACGCCAGACGAGGCTTTCATTGGAAACCATTTCATCGCGAACGAGATCGCCACCGCGGAAGTAACGAAGTGCTTCCAGGAAATATAATTTATCAGCAGTAGCATCTTCGCTGATATTATTGCGAGCGGCAATAGCTTTGACGGTGTTGCCTACGACTTGACGGACAACGTCGCTGGTACCTTGGGTTTCGAGTAATTGTTTTAATTTTGGTAACGGACGCGGGTCACCAATATCCGCTAATACGGTCGCTACGCTGGTAACTAAACGTTCATCAGCTGCATTTAAGGCCTCTGTTAAAGGAACAACTGCGCGGTAGCCCATGCGAGTCAAAACGATGCGGCAATAAACGCGCATATCGTCTTGCCGATTATCATTCATACGAGCAACTAAACTTGGAACTGAAATAGGGCCAACAGCTACTAATTCATTGGTGGCAACTAAGCGTTCTTCTTCGCTCTTTTCCAGCTTATCGATAAGAATATTTAAATATTTAGGGTCGCGACGTAATTCTTTTTGATAGATGCGCGCCTGACGTAACAAGTCTTTTAAAACATCGCGCAGTTCGTCATGCTCTTCCATCGCAATAATAAGGCCGTCGCCGGCTGCGAGGTAAAATTCGTAGCATAATTTATTGTCAGGGGCTTGCAGGAGGGCGTCGTGAAAACGCTTGGCAGCGTTACCAAAACGGCCAGCGCGATATTCCTTCACACCTTCTGCCATCAGCTCACGAATTTGGTCGCCACCAGGGAAACGCGGATCTGGCGTAAAGCCATCAGCGGCCATAGCACCCGGAACAAGGGCAGCGGACAACAGCGCGGTGGCCAGCAACATTGGCTTCTTCGGCATCAGAACCTCCTACCAGGGAGTGCGCCAGAAATGGTCATGGCCATTGGCATCATCTGCCAATACCATGCTTTGCGCCTGGCGACCTTCATGGGACGCGCATCTTTCTGATACATGCGGAAATCAGCAACGGGGCAGGCTGGAGGGAGGGGTGTAGTGTATGACCTACTGTCAGAGTGTGCGGTGTTCACCATATCTTTGAGCAAAATTACGTAACATCTCCGTCAGATATGCACCTGAGTGCGTGATGTACTATGGCTATTTTGCCCCTGTAAATTCTGACCCTTTGCTCGGGTCCTGAACCCATCACTATTTTATGAGTACTCATGACCTCCATTACTGTGTCGGCATATGCCAAGATCAATTTGCACCTAGAAGTCCTTGGCCGCAACGCGAATGGCTTTCATCGTCTGGAAACCATTTTCCAAACCATCGGTATTTGCGATGAAATAGTGATAACTATTGGTGAAGGCGCTGGATTGACCTGCGACTGCAACGTGCCTGGTATTCCAGTGGATAATCGAAATTTGGCATGGCGTGCGGCGGCGCTCTTTTTAGGGGCTCGTTTACCA
>JAHEDF010000510.1 GCA_024641365.1 Planctomycetota bacterium
ATAACCTGCACGGACTCGACACCCTTCTGGGAGCATTCTGATCATGAGCACTACGGTTAAAGTTTTCATCGTCCTCAATCTGTTACTGGCACTGGCGTTCATGTTCGTCCAGATGACCCTCTACGCGACCCGCGAAAACTGGAAGCGCCGCTGGAACGATGACACCAAATTTTTCGCTGAAGAAGTGAAGAGTTACGCCCAAAAGGTGTCAGAAGAATCCTATGGCCGCGTAAAAGCAGAAAACCTGGCGACCAGCCAATCTGCTCAAATTGTCGACCAACAAGCGATGATCAAAAAGCAGGAAAATAACCTCTCGGAAAAGGATAAGTCCATCCAGAGCTTAAATCTGACCATCAGTAAAAACGACGAAGAAATCAAAGCGCTACGTGAACAGAACCAAACCTTATCCAATACCTTGGAATTGACCCGTCAGTCCAATAATGAAAAGACTCACATTGCGCAAGTTGCTCGTGCTGTTGCTTTCCAATTAAATGTGAAGTTAGCAGAAGTTGAAGACGACTTTAATAACGTGTCGACCGCGCTTGCACAACGCGAAGAAGACATCGCCAAGCTCAGCAAAGTAAACAATCAACAAACTGCTCGTTTGGCAATTCTCAAAGAACGTTACCCCAAAGTATTTGCTGAAATTTCTGACGAAAAATCAGCTGCCTCATTCTTACAAGCTGTTGTTGCTGCCGTACGTAATAATCCACAAGGCCAACAAGACCTCGTCATGTTGACCTTGGGCAAAGGCGACAAAGTTGAAGAAGGCGTCGAATTCATCATCTTCCGTGGCAACTCCTACATCGTTCGTGTCCGTGCTGAAAAAGTACTGGGCGACATGATTGCCTGCCGCGTCATTCCTGATTCCTGGAACACCAATAGCCTGCAAATTCAGCAAGGCGACTTGGCTCAGAACCGCCTCTAAACCCACTTAACCAGCGAAAGGCACCCTATGGAAAACGATAAAACCGCTGGCTGGTTGGTGATTCTCACCTTTCTAGCTTTTGCAGTCGCAATTATGTTTGCAATTTTTGAGCTCCAAGAATTACAAGCCAATAATCTGTTTAAGACAATTGATAAACTCTTTTAATTTTTCTTTAAAAGAGAAATTCAATAAAAAACGCCTCCGACATCGGAGGCGTTTTTATTTTCGTATTTATATCATTTTCCGATCAAATCTTCCTAAATAGTATCATTAAAGTCTTTAACAATGAGATTGCGGTGAGCGCAAGGCATTATTCACACGGAGGAACGGAGGAAACGGAGAATAGGATATAAATTAACACTATGTCCGTCTTTTACGCTGAAAACAGCATGTAAATTCTCATGTTGTTCCTCCGTTACCTCCGTTCCTCCATGTGAAATAGCGAAGCTTAATGCCAAGGGACAAGTGGCATTGAGGACATACCACGCAATTTACCGTGGCATCAGTCCTATAGTTTATTAATGCGCATTTGAAGGGAAATTGGTATTATTATTTTAATTACACGTATCAGGTTGACATGTGCCACTTTGCACCGTCAGCACCATCTGCCACTGTAATACCGACTTCATTCAAAGCATCACGAATACGATCAGCTGTGGCAAAATCCTTTGCCGCACGTGCTCCTGCTCGCACGTCTAAAATAACAGTCATCGCAGCATGTAATGACTCTTGCGATGACGCCGTTGCCGACCACGTCGCGCCGTCCTTGGCATCTTTGATAGTTATATGCCCTACCGCCAAGACCTCACGGATACGATCAGCTGTGGCAAAATCACGTTTTGCGCGAATAACTTGACGCAATTCAATGACCAGCGCCATGACACCTGCAAGGGTATCGTCGGATGCTTGGCCATCAGCCACCGTCGTATCGCGCACATCCTCTGGATAGAATAAGCCTATTAAACGTCCCAGTTGACAGACAAGGGTCACAAGTGTTTGTGCAGCTTCGCCCTGTGTTTTACGCGCTTCAGCTAACAAACTAAAGAGGGCAGCAATGGCGGCACCGGTATTAAAATCATCGTCCATCGCAGCGATAAATGCATCACGCAGTTTACTCGCACTCGGACTCAATGTGTGCACCATAATATCAGCCAAGGTCACTTCGTCTGTCGAGTTCATAATACCGCCTAGTTGGCGATGCATTTTACCAAGAGCCGTTCGCGCCGCAGCAAGCGCGGTCGGTGCAAAATCATTTGGGCGACGATAGTGACCTTGCATCAGTAAAAAGCGTACCGTCGCTGGACCATAGGTATCCAATAAATAATCTGCGCGAAATTGCTGAGCAAATGTTGGGTCTTTCATGCGTGGATCAGATTTTCCTACTTTAACTCCATCATATTGAATTAATCCATTATGCATCCAGCAGCGGGCATAATGACCACCATGCGCTTCGCCCTGGGCAATTTCATTTTCGTGATGTGGAAATTTTAAATCATCACCACCGCCATGAATATCAAAAGTGGCACCTAATGTTTCATGTGACATGACGCTGCATTCAATATGCCAGCCTGGACGCCCTGCGCCCCACGGACTATCCCATTGTGGTTCCCCAGGCTTGGCATGTTTCCATAGCGCAAAATCAGCTGGATGATGCAAAGCGCTCGACCGTTCTATACGCGCGCCTGCAATCATGTCGTCTAATTTTCTTCCCGATAATTTTCCGTAATCTGCTTGACGCTGCACATCATAATAAACGCCATCCGGACCAACATAGGCACGACCAGAATTTATCAGCGATTCAATATACGACAGCATTTGCGGCATAAAATCACTACAACGTGGATGATCCGTTATCGTGGTCACATGCAGACGACGTAAATATCCTGTATATTGATCCGTATAGCGAGCTGTAATTGACTGCCAAGGTTCGCCAGTCGCAATGCTGCGATTTATAATTTTATCATCAATATCGGTAATATTATTTACAAATCGCACATTATAGCCTCTCACACGTAACCACCGCGCAATGGCGTCAAATAATACAGGCCCCATTAAATGACCGATATGACAATCATCATAGACCGTTGGTCCACATACATACATGCCGATGTGACCTGGGACTAACGGTTCCAAAACCTGTTTTTGGCGTGTGAGGGTATTATGAATATGAATGACTGACATCGGTGACTCGCTGGCGTAGCGCAGCATGGGGCGATGCGCGGGCGGTCCAGCACCCGTTCAATTTTGGGGCACACCG
>JAHEDF010000067.1 GCA_024641365.1 Planctomycetota bacterium
ATGCGCTGTGTTTCATTTGGAGCTTCTGTTGGAGAAAAACCGTTTTCCTGAAATCCGGTCGTGGCTAGTGGCTGGGAATAATAGAGATAGCCGCCTTCACCAAGCACGCGTTGAATTTCATTGCCATCGCTATCCAAACGATTCGCAATTTCAGTTGGCAGTGGGAACATACCAAAGCGGTACGACGAAACGCGCGTTTCTAAATCTGGGGCAAAATTCCTTTGGGATGTGTGTACATTCCATGGGAAATCCGCTTCCACATCGATTGCTGGGTTGGTGTTGTGCGAAGCATTATAGGCTTCAACCAATTCCATTGCCTGTGCTGAGGCCAGAATTTGATAACGAGCCATTTGTTGGGCTTTAATGCCAGCGGGTAGCAACATGAGCACGCTAATTACGCCAAAGGTCACTAATGCTAAGGAAATGGAGACTTCAAAGAGGGTGAAGCCGCGCGTATTTAGATACAAATATCTGTCGGAATTGAGCATGTCTGTAAGTTATTGTTTGTAAAATACTGAGTGCGGAAAACGCTCAGCCTTACTGTGAAGACTACATCGAATTACATGACCGGACAAGCAATTATAATGATGTTTAAGCAGAAAATACTGTAGTTTGATGCACGTGATTGCACCTGCGATGAATGTGATCGGAATGAGCGAATAGGTATATTTTTATCTAATTATTCAATCAATTGTTTAGGTCAGATATCATTGACTATAGGCATAGTTATTTAACTGTCACCCAATAAAAGAAGTCGCAGATACAAATCACAGATAACCACAGAATGTGTCTCCCATAGCATCCTGTAATTGGCTTTGGAATGGAACGTCAAACCATCTCCTGCCCATTAACCAAAGCGAGCGCTCATAGGAGAACTCCTGTTGTGACTTGCACATCCATTCAATAATCCACACGCCCATGAACGAAAACGCCTCAGCTACGCCACCGACTTCCGACACCTTTGAATCAAATTTGCCGACTTGGCAACAGTGGGTAAACGGCTTTTGTGAAAATTGGATATTCGCGTTTATCATTGCGATGGGTATTCGCCACTTTTGTTTAGAAGCCTTTCGCATTCCAACGGCATCTATGGAGCCAATGCTCTACGGTGATCCCGCATTTTCAAAATCTGATCATGTGGTTGTCGATAAATTTTTATTTCGCTTTACTGGACCAAGCCGTTGGGACGTAACTGTATTTCAATTTCCTCAACCAGAAATTGAACCGCTTAAGGGTGAAAATACGGATGCGCGTACTGCTATTACGGCAGATGGCTCACGCCTCGATAAAATCATGTTGCGTCCTTTGATGTATCGTAACTTTGTGAAGCGTGCTGTCGTTTTACCTGGTGATGAGTTTTATATTTCCGGCGGTGATGTTTATTTAAAACAACCTGATGGTGGTTTCCAGGTCGCACGGAAACCTGAATCGGTACAAAATGAATTATGGCAAGAAGTCTATCGTTTTGGTGCTCAGCCTGCTTACCAACCCTGGACACCCGTAAAAGGAGCCCAGGTAAAAGGTGACGATGGATCACTACGTATGACCATTCCAGACGGCAGCACTATAACGTTATTACCACAACAATTTCGTAATTTATATTTAAAGCCTGGTACCTTTAAAGTAGGTCCACGTAATTCTGGCAGTGGCGCTGATGAATTAATAGAATTGTCAATGACAAGCCCGCAATTTACCTATCAGCGCACCAAGCGAACAGGTGTTGCTTGGGATTTGCATAGCTGGGAAGTGCGGCGCATGACGACCGCAGATTTGGATAATAACAATTATGGGACTGTCCTAAATGAGACTATGACTGAATATGTTGGCGATGTTCGCTTCACAGCACAAATTCGTGATCTAACGGGATCAGTCGCATTAAATTTAACTCAAGGAAACACCCATAATTATCAATTAGCGCTAACGCAAAGCGGTTGGTCGGTAAGTGGTGACGGGGAAAAATTAGGCAGCGGTACTGAATCACCTGTTGGTTCAACGCTCGCTTATGGACACTTAGATAATCAAATATTTCTTTCTATTAATGGTAAAGAAGTGGTGCGCGTTGATGTGCCACCTTCTAACCCACTGGTGCAACGATTAGGCGCGACATGGAGCGGGAGTGGGAGTATTGCTTTTGCTGAGCTATCAATGGATCGCGATGTGCATTATACCATGGGGCAAGAGGGGAGTTTCCTGCGCGAAGAAGCGCGCAATTATCCCGTGTGGAAACAGCAAGCCGAAATGGCTGCTACCAATCGCTTTGCTTCTCCTTTTGATCGCGATTATATTGTGAAAAAATATCGCGAATTAACCTTTGTCCGGTCGCAAATGTTAGGAATTCCTGTCGATCAATTAAGTCCAACGGACGCATCACGTGCCATGGGTATTTCACCTGAAACGGCTATAACGGCTCCGCCCGGCGCCTATTTAATGTTAGGAGATAACAGCCCGCAAAGTTGGGATAGCCGCTGTTGGGGTTTTGTTGCGAGCGAAAACCTGCGTGGACGCGTGCTTGCTGTTGTTTTGCCATTCAAGCGGTGGCGGGTTGTCCGATGACGCAGGGGGTTGGTAATAGGGCACTTTTGACCAAGTTTTCCACTAATTTTTCTACTTGCGCAGTGTTGCGAAGTTCTATTCAAAAAGTATTCAATACTTATGAAGCCAAAGTGAAGAACTTTGTATCATATTATTATTACATGACTTACAAAGCGGTGTCTCCGTGCGGTTAATGCCTTTCCTTTTATTTACTGTGAAGAACTGGGCCAAACCTATTGGGACTTTTCCACAATGAGTATTTTTTCAGTTTCAGGCCTCAGTAAGCGTTTTGGACGACGTCAGGTGGTCTCTGGTGTCAATCTACGTGTAAATGCAGGGGAAGTGGTTGGTTTATTGGGGGCAAATGGAGCAGGCAAAAGCACTACGTTTCGTATGGTTGTTGGCTTGCTGAAAGCGGAAGCAGGCACCATTACCTTTCGTGACCGTGATATTACCAAATTGCCAATGGATGCGCGGGCTCGACTGGGCATGGGCTATTTAGCACAGGAACCAACGGTTTTTGCTCAATTAAGTGTTGCTGATAATGTTCGCATCGTGCTTGAGCAACATTATCCAAAAGCTGAACATGAAAAACGGCTTGCCAGTTTATTAGGCGAATTACATCTAACGCACTTAGCAAATAGTTTTGCACGTAGTTTGTCCGGTGGCGAACGACGGCGCTTAGAAATTACACGCGCTTTAGTGGTTGAACCAAAATTATTATTTTTCGATGAGCCATTTGCTGGCGTCGATCCACGTAGTCGTTCAGATATTACCGGTATTACACAAGCGCTCAAAAAACGTGGGGTCTCCGTTTTGATAACTGATCATCACGCTGAAGCCATATTGGGTATGGTTGATCGTTTATATGTCATGGATGCGGGAACCATCATGGCGGAAGGGACACCGCAAGAAATTGTTGATAACGTTGAAGTACGACGCGCCTATTTAGGCGAAGATTTTACTCTTTAAGCGGTTAGCGAGGAAAGCTTATGAGCTCATTATCGGCTTCGCGTTTACATGTCATTACTGGTACGAGCTTAATATTACGCGATGTCTGCGCACAAAACGTTTTATCATCATGGTCGGGACCAATTAAACGTTTAACTGAGCCAGCTGATCCCAATCGTATTGTGTTAGATTTAGATACCCCATCCTTGTTTGAAGAGCCTGCTGCGTGGGTAATTCGTTGTACTGGTAAGTGGCTTAAAAAACACGCCGAATTATTAGGTGAATTAGCTGGGTCACCGGCAGTTGCAGGTATTATCATTTTAAACGTGTCGGATATTGAAAAAGGCAAAGCAAGCGATGCACAGGGACAATTATTAAAAGCACTAAAACAAGCTGCTGCGATTCATACCGCCGAAGAACCAGATGCAAAAAGTTTGGTGTTTTGGTTGACAGAACGAATTAATAAACACCCACAAGGAGCAGAAAACGCACGTGCTGTGGCCGAATCATTAATAAGTCATATCGGTGACGACATCGATGCTTTATTAAATGCGGTGCATCTCGTATCTATATTTACAGATCAGGGCCCACTGACCTGTGCTGGTGTCGATGCGGTTATTGTTGGACAGGCCGGTCGACCTATTTGGGAATTTACAGGCGCATTTTTGGAAGGTAAGGCTGACCAGGCCATTTCGTTAATGCACGCTGGCCAAGGGATTTTGCCGCAACAAGCCATTTCTGCTTTGACTGCAGAAGTGCGAAAGTTAATCGCGTGTTGTGATTCAAGCGATGATACGGAAGTGGGGCAGTGGTTGCAAAGTCGTGGAAAACCAAATCTCTATTATGCACGACAACGGGCTCGAAACCTGGGGCGAACACATCTGACTCGTTTACTAACTGGGTGTTTGCTCACGCAACGTCAGTTACGTCAAACTGGGACAGATACCGAGCAAGCGATTGAAACCTTGGTGCTTCACGCACAGCGTCTGATTCGTCCCGTTGGACGATAGCTGCATCTCCATATGGCGTTTAGGTTGTAAAAGCGGAGAAAAGGACTCGCCATGGATATCCACTTTTGTGATTTATGCGGAGCTCGAGTGACGGATGTCGACTTACGTGGTGGCCATGGCATTTGTCGGCAATATGACGTGATTTGTGCTACCTGCGTAGAGCTAGGTCACGGAAAGGAATGGCTCTCCGCTAGCCAGCAACGTCAGCAGCAACGTAGTGCTATTGGTAGTTCCCAACCAGCTCCTGCGGTTGCAACTCAAGCCCCTGTAGCGGTAGCAGATGTCATCACAGCAGAAAATGTCATAAATACGGCTAATGATCGCGCGAGTACGTTAGAGGACGGGCAGGAATCAGACTCCGTTGCTCCGCAAGTTGTTGATGTTGATGAATCAGCAACCAATACAACTGATGTAGATGACGTTATTGAAGAGACTCCATTGGCAGATGCCGTGGAAGACGAATTACCAGAAGAAAATAATTCAAAAGACGACAACGACGACGAAGGTGAATCTCATCTCGAAAAAAGTAACGGCACCTTAGAGGCCGATTTAACGCCGGAACCAGCTCCAATATTAAATAATCAATTTGCATCGGCTGCGAGTAGTTTTTCTGCCATGGGACAGCAATCTTCCAAGAAGAGTAGCGATTACGATGTTGACGGCGAAGACCAGGGTGAGGGGTTAAATGATGAAAGTACTGCTGCGCCTATTTTAGCTGATGATAATGATGATAAAGCTTCTTCACCATTTGTTTTCGAAGAAAAAGCAGCGCCGTTAGCAGAAGATCTCCAGTCTCAAAAAGACGAAACGCTACCATCGACTCGTGAACCACTCATGGCTGAAAAAACTAAGTCTTCCTCCTCGACAGTGCCGGCGGCTAAGAAAGCAGCAACAGGCAGCGCCTCTTTCAAACGCAGCAATGGAGGGAAAAGCAGTTCATCAAATCAACGTGCTCCATCATCAAAAAGCAGCAAGGTTGGGCCAAAGAGTTCAGCGCGTGCCAGTAGAGCAAAAAATAAAAATAAAAATATCTTAATGCTGTCATTAATTTCTTGTGGCATTTTATTTATGGTTGGCCTTATTGTAATGAGCGGCATGAAGAAACCACCACGTGAGCAAGAAACGAGCGAAGTAAATTTAAGTCAAGATGTCAAAGATGCGATTAGAGAAGCAAAATCTTCAGCTCGTATGGCACTGCAATCAAAAGACGTAAAAGCATTAAAAGAGGCAAGAATTAAAATTCAGGCTATTGTCCCAAAAATTTATACTTTTGGCGATGAGGCAAAAAAACATAATTGGACCGATGAGCAAATGGGACAATATTTGGATAATGTCGGGTGGCCAGATACCAACATGTTGCTGCGTAATATTAACGACGAAATTATTAAACAGGGTAAGTAATAAAACATTCATCGCGTACACCAACGGACGCACGTGATGCGGCATGGATAGCCCTAGAGCGCATCGAAAACGGCACAGACGATCGTATAGCAACGATAATTGAACGCTGGTCGCAATTAGATCAGCGGGATGCAGCGCTGGCTCGAGAAATTGCACTCGGAGTGGTGCGCCACCATCGACTATATGATGCACTTTGTGCAGGTTTTTTACGTAAGGGACGTCAACCGTTTGTCCTCGTGCGAGCATTGCGAATTGGCTGTCACCAATTATTTGCTTTAGATAACGTACCTCCGCATGCGGCCTGCGCGACGAGCGTTGAATTATTAAAAAAACATGGCGACAAGCGATTAACTGGTGTCGCCAATGCCGTACTGCGACGATTATCAGAAATTCGTTTATCTGAACGAAGAGATGACGGCCCACTTGGTCGTCTCGACGATTGTCATTGGCCGCATGATCCCGCTATTTTGGCCAGTTTGCCAGATCAATTAATTAATGATTTGCGACCAAATTTACCACCGGGCAAAGAGCGTGAACATTTATTAGCACTTAATGTGATGCCGCCATTATGTACGCGGACTCGTACTGGAAATGCACCACCAATTGGTCGTCATATAATTCGCCAAGATGGTGAATGGACATGGTGGAGCGAACCGCAAGAGGCTTTGCATGGCGTTGTCAAAGATGGCCGTGTTGTGGTGCAAGATTATTCACAAGGGCATGTCGTGCGATTAAGTGGTGCACGCCCTGGAAATCTTGTTTTAGATTTATGCGCCGCTCCTGGGGGCAAAGCATTAGCTTTTGCAGACATTGGTTGTCAGGTTTTTGCCGCCGACATGCAGGTGGGGAAATTAAATCGATTACGCAATAATGTTGGCGCAAACATTCCCGTATTTGCCCAGGATGGACGTCGGCCTGCGCTCATTAATGCGTTTGATATTGTTATTGCTGATGTCCCGTGTTCAAACACTGGTGTATTAGCGCGACGCCCTGAAGCTCGCATGCGATACAATACAAAAACATTACGTTCATTACATGACTTACAGCGACAACTCATTCGCAGCGCAGCATCGTTGGTTAAATCAGATGGAAAATTAATTTATAGTACGTGCAGTATTACTCCGCATGAAAACCAAGGCATTGCTCATACATTAGATGGATGGCGGCTATTAAAAGAACATGTCTGTTGGCCAGATACATGGCAAGCAGGTGGCTATGTTGCTGTTTTGGTTCGCAGTTAGCTATTTTAATTAAACATTACGTGGCGTTAAACCACCCATGCGTAGTCCGACTAAATGCGCATGATCATTTATTGCATCTATGCGACCTTGCCGCGGACGCGTGCCGCCCATTGCTTGAGCAAATGGCCGAATGCGAGTAATCGACGTATTCATAATTGAAAAATGCCAAATCAATCGCAAGTCGAGTGCTAAGAGTGATGCCATGTAGGCGCGGATAACGCCACCATGCATAACAACAGCGATGCGCTCGCCTGGATGTTTTTTTGCAATTGCTTGCAGGGCCAGCGAGACGCGAATTTGTGCATCCGCATACGACTCACCGCCACCGCGACGAACGGTGGGATCACGATCAATCCAGCGATACCACTCATCAGGAAATCGTTCAGCTATTTCTTCATTACTGAGTCCAGACCATGCACCGACATCAATTTCCCGAATTTGCTGATCGTAAATAATCTCTTTTTTCCAAGCGTTGGATAAATAGTTCGCCGTTTCTGCCGCGCGCGATAAATCGCTACTGTACAAATGTCCGAAACGCAGCGGTCCCAGGCGATCAGCTAATCGTTTCGCTTGTTCATGTCCAAAAGGCGAGAGCGGTAAATCTTCTTGGCCCTGCAAAATACCATCACGATTTCCTGTGCTTTCACCATGGCGAATAAGCCACAACTCAGTGGCCTCGGCGCGCGTGCTTTCTTCTGCTAGGGGGCGATTCATATGTGGGCAGGGGGTTTAGGGATGCGGAGCAGGGGGGCAACCAGCGAACTATGCTAAAGAAACCAAAATGGATCAGTTAGGTAATAGTATTTTCGTGGGAGCTTTTATCGCACGGTCACAAAACAATTTGACGTTAATCGGAGTTACCGATGCGCCATATTGCGTAGCGCTTGCTTCGCGGCACCCTCGCGCCCCGATTCAGTGGTTATGGCTTAGCGCCTATGAACCACGTCAGGAGTATTTCATGCGCGCAAGCCGAATGAACGTGGTGACTTTACGTGAAGATCCAAGTGAAGCTGAAATTGCCAGCCATCGTCTGCTCATGCGGGCAGGTTATTTATATAAAAGTGGTGCAGGTTTATATCTCTATGCACCATTAATGAAACGTGTGCTGGATAAAGCGGTTCGTGTTGTTGCTGAAGAAATAAGCGGCACGGGTGCGCTCGAAGTTACCGTGCCAATCATGCAAGAAAAAACCTTATGGGAAAAATCTGGACGTTGGGCCGCGTACCAAGCTAGTCGTACCATGTTAACCGTAACTGATCGCGGCGGTCAGGTTTTTGGTTTATCGCCAACAGCCGAAGAAGTTGTCACTGATTACGCTGGAGCAGTCGTCAAAAGTTATAAGCAATTGCCGGTCACATTTTTTCAACAACACACAAAATTCCGGGACGAAATTCGTCCGCGTTTTGGACTCATGCGTGTAAAAGAATTTATTATGATGGATGCCTACAGCTTTCACGCTGACGCACCTTGTTTGGATAAAACATATGAGGCAATGCGCATTGCCTATTTACGCACCTTTAAACGTTTAGGACTAGAAGCCTTTGCGGTCGAGGCAGATTCAGGTGCGATTGGCGGTAGCGGTAGTCATGAATTTATGGTTGCGGCTGATGTCGGTGAAGACGCAATATTATTTTGTTCACACTGTAGCTATGCTGCCAATTCAGAACGCGCTAGCCGTCGACCCGTACAGCCACAATGGTCAGGTCCTGCGGCTATGACAGAAATTGAAACCCCTAAAGTAGGGACCATTGACGATCTCGTTACCTATTTAAATGAGAAAGGTCATGACTGGGTTAATGCAGAACGGTGCTTAAAAAGTATCCTCTATGTTGCCACCGGAGAATCGGGTTCGGTCACTGTTGCTGCCTGTGTAGCAGGGGATCGCCAGGTTAATGAAGTAAAATTAATTAATGCGATAACACGCCTACTGGCCGATCGAGGCCCTGTATTATCTATTCGCGCTATGACACCGGAAGAAATTGTAACGGCGACCAATGCTAAACCTGGATTTGCAGGACCGATTGCTTCATTACATGTGAATTACACCATTGTTGATATAAATGTGCCACGCCATTTGCCGCATGTTATTGGAGCGAATAAAACCGATTATCATCTTATTGGATTTCAATTAGATCGCGACATCGGCGGTTTAACCATTCACACCGATGAAATCGTCACTGTAACAACAGGTGATGGCTGTCCACGTTGTGATGGTACCTTATCTGAAAAGCGTGGCATTGAAGTTGGCCATATATTTAAATTAGGTGACAAATATTCAAAATCCATGAATGCACAGTTCACCGGTCAAGATCAAAAATTACACCATTATTTAATGGGTTGTTATGGTATTGGCACTTCACGCGTAGTCGCTGCAGCCGTTGAACAGCATAATACCGAGCATGGCATTGCATGGCCAATGAGTCTGGCTCCTTACCATTGTGTTGTGGTTCCGGTTGGGAAATCTGGTGATACGGCTGTCGAGCAGGCCGCCAATTCTATTTACAATGATTTATTGGCAGCTGGCATTGAGGTTATTTTAGATGATCGCGACATCAAACCTGGCGTTAAATTCAAAGACTGGGATTTAATAGGCATACCACTACGTGTCGTTTGTGGACGCGGTGTAGCTGAAGGTGTCGTTGAACTTAAAGCATCCGGCGCAGATGCGGAAAATATTCCTATAACAGAGGCTTCCGCTCGAGTAAAAGCATCTGTCCAAAAAGCCCTAGCGGCCACTCTAGCCGCCGCCGATGCTGTGGTCTAAACTTTAAATGACAGAATATTTTATTATTACGCAGGGGGCATAATTCCTCTGCATAATTGTTATTTAACTTATTTTTCCTTGCTCTTTATTATTTTCGGATATTCAAATTTACACAACAAGTCATATTTATTTAGGAAATATGTATACATATTTAGACCTTCATCAGCAAGTGCGGCTTTAGCGGCCTCTCCATAAATGGTCTCACCATAACGCTTAATAAATTGATTTAATGCCATTGTTAGTACGTCTTTTTCATATTTAGCTTCGGCAATTTGATGATAAAGCTGCCCAGCTTCCAGTGCGGTAGCATGTTCTTCACCAGCTTCACCTGAGACGGCGTTAATTAGTGGCTGAAGAGTTTCATTAATATTTTCGACGCCGTAAAAACGCTTTTGCGCAGCATCTACGCGCCGTTTATACTCATAAACATCACCTACTTGCTTAATTGCCGCTGCACTTTGTTGGAGCCAATCAATCTCAGCATCAATGGCAGCCGTAAAAAACTTCACTAAAACAGTATCATCATCTGTTTTCGTTTTAACTTTGGGTAATAATGTTGCAGCGGCTCCCCAAGCATCGGCCTGAATGGCAGCGTAAATTTTTAGTAATGAGCTATTTTTAATATCCGTGCGCGTGAAGCCAGGGGGCATAAATAATTCGTTTTGCGCCGCTTGGCAATCATGCACAATTGATTTATCAAAACGATATTGGCTGGTGTATACGCCATCGCGTCGGCCAACACCAACGCAATTTCTTTTTTGTGAATATAATGGACCGCCATGACCTTCGCCGCTGTAACTTAACCCATTTATATAACCGCGACCATCGCGTCCACCGCCAGCGCCTTCGCTATTAAAAAATGATGCGCCCATACGTTTATTGCGATCACCAAACCCACGCTTTCCTTCAACATCTGACATATGACCTGATGCCTTACCGTCTTTGCGATCATTAGAATGATCACGAGTTACAGCGCAGCCTAAGGGATCAGCTCGCCATGCTATCGTTCCGGACAACATGCGAATTTCATTGCCAAACATAACAAATTCAGCTTCTTGTACGTCTATTTCCCGTACGTCACGATCATTCATCATTAGCGCTTCACGCGCACCTTTAGGCGCAACGGTACTGATTAAAACCATGGTGCGCTCTAAATGATGTAAATTATCTGCGTAGGTAGGGGGCTGATTTAAATGGGCGTAAGCAATGCCTGTCGGTGATTTTTTATTTTTAGTTGGATCCGATTCTACTTTAAGCATGTCGTAACATGTTTGCCGGTAACCAGCGAATTCTAGCACGGTTTTACGTTGCGCTTGCAGTTCTTCGTCTTGGATATCTTGCATTTTAATCAAGATAAGATCAGCCACCTGCCACATAGGCGCTAAAAATTCTTTTTGAAAATTTGGCCGTGCTTTGTTACCTGTTTCTTGGGCATAACTTTTCCACATTCGCCGTGTTTTTTGTATGCTTAAGATCTGCTCATCGCTTAGTGCTAGTAATTTAGCAATGTATGCTTGACGTAACTTAGGTTCTAAATTTTTTGTGTATTTTTCTTCTGCTGTGGCCAATTGATAGTCTATCAACTGTAAAATACCGGCTGCAGCACGCGGACCTAACGCTAATACTTGATCAAATGCTGCCTTGCGTGCCGCTTCATCGAGCGCTTTTTCATAGGCTTTTGCTTGATCCTTAAAGATTTTAATGGTGTCGCGATCAAATTTTTCACCCAATATCTCTGGGTTATATCGAACGTCATTTGCCTCTGGCGATTTCTTTTCAGAAGCCATGGCGGCGGTAACGCACATCAGCGAGACCGATAAAACGATGATGGCAAATACCGTTGGGCGCATACCGAAATCCTTCTAACTACTCGACGTAAGCGTGGCGTCGTTTTGGAGCTTCGTTAAGCCAATGAGGAAGACTCTTATGAGCATGCTCTTCTGAATACATATGAAGGTGAAATGCTTGAGATTTCTGACAATACATTGCTCTTTTTTGACAGAAATCGGACAGTTC
>JAHEDF010000068.1 GCA_024641365.1 Planctomycetota bacterium
GCATCAATATGCGCTAATCCACGATAAAAAATATAGCGTTCATGCTCATCGCCAACGGTGAGCCGTGCCGCTTTAATTTGTCGCGGTGCTAACCAAACATGACTGTCTGTTTCCGGCCCATCTTCTGGTGTGCCGACGATAATATTTTTCCAAGTTAGTGAACTGGTGGTTTTATTCGTTACCGGAGACGATGGCCATGGTTTACCAAGTTCGATATTTTTATTATTCACACTTACGTCAGCTCGCGGATAAAATTGTGATAAGATGCCACCGTTAAAGTGAACCGAAATATCGAGTTGAACTCGTTGCTGATGCGGTGGTAGATGCACATAAATGACGGGTGTTTCTAAGCGCATGGTGACATCAGGTGCGCCAGCTGGCATAGATTTTACATAAACAGGTGCTAAATCTCCATGAGCATAAATTGTTCTCGGTTGCAATTCATAAACAAATTTTGGTAATTTTTCTTCGTCCGTATTAATGCCACCAATGGTGCGACCGGATTCATCTTGCAGTGACGTAAACGTGCCCCACTCATGAATCACAAGTGGTTCAGCGGCAGACAAAACCAAACAAGAACAACTCAGTAACAACATGGTGCGCAACATCGACGGCCTCCTTATGTACCATGCTAGCATGGGCAGGACAGAGATTTGTCACAGGAATGTAACTCCTCTCAACCCACCATAGGGAAGTTCGAATCATGAATTTGAACTGGATAAATTGCGCTTTGACGTCGTGCGGAATTATCGCAGTAAGCGTTTAAATGGACACCAACGGTCTTTAAATTGCGGCACGTTTGTCTGTTGCTCAACTGCAATCATTTGCACCACAAGACTTTCAGACTTCTACATCGGCATAATTCACGCCGCACTTCCATCCTTGCGACCGCCATCATCTGTGAACAATGCTGCGCACATGCCGGATGAACCAGATTTAGAGGCGCTCGCCCAATCAGCGGGTGGATATACACCAGAGGCTTTTGCCTTTGTCGGAGAAAGTTTACGTCATGCGGTCAAGTTATATAGCAAAGATGCCGAAGAAGGTGATGCGCGACATCTTACGGCTCATGAATTAGTGGAAGGCGTTTTGGATTTAGCCACCACCCGTTTTGGATTAATGGCTGAATTGGTATTGCGGGAATGGGGGGTGCGCACCAGTGAAGATGTCGGTCGTATTACTTTTGCATTAATTGAATTAGGTGTCTTTAGCAAACAACCAACCGATACACTCGAGGATTTTAAAGATGGTCCAGAATTTGGCCAGACATTAACGAAATTATCAAAGCAACGCATGTGCGAATCGGAAATCTAACGCATGCGACATTGGCTCAAACAACCACTTATTCGTGTTTTGGTGATCGCAACCACGGTGGCGATGTGTTCGATGGCACTGAGAGAAACGGCGTCAATTACATTACCGGTTATCACCGCCTTAAAAGAAGTGCTCATTCCTGTTGCGATTGGGTTTACAATTGCCTATGTGCTCACTCCGTTGGTTGATTGGGTAACAAATAAATTACGCGTTCCACGAATTGTTTCAGCAGGTATGTTTTTTGGTTTTTTTAGTTTAGTATTAGTATTGGTTTTAATGTTGGTGGTACCAACTGTTATTCGTCAATCGGCAAGCATGGCGGAACGTGTATTTAAGGGCGAACAATATACAGATATTAATAATAACGCCCGTTATGATTCGGGTGAGCCCTATGAAGATGCAAATGGTAATGGTCGCCATGATGCAACCGGTATGTTTGCCAGTGCCTTGATGTGGATTGAGGAGCGTCAGGGACAATTACGCCAATATGCGAAGCTCGAATTAGAACAACCAGCTCGCGCATTTTTATTATTATATATTGCCGAGACAGCGAATGAACGCGCTACCATAGATGCCGCAATGGCGATGGTACGTGACAATCGCCCAGTTGACCAATGGCCAGAGCTGCTGCGTCGAGACCCGCCAGCTGATGCGCCATTATCGTGGAATCGTAGCTGGCCTGGTGCTAGCCGTGAGCAAGTGGATGAGGCTTATAACAAATTAGTGCCAGAAGTGCGTGAACGCTGGGTGCGCAATTTATCCTATGCAGGGCAAACGTACGCCGCTAAACATGCGGATTTATTAACCGCTTTACGTTACGTACGTCGCTCTCATGAAATTGATGAAAAAGATCCGCTCTTACCTGTCATTGAGCGCGTGCGGAATTCATTGCTCTATGATCCCAACGAAATAGAAGATCAACAAGCGCGCCAATTTGCACTACGATTATCCGAGGATGAACAAAATGGTCAAACGGCGGCGCGTGAATTAATGGTCGAATTACGTGGTGACGACAGTTCATCACAATGGTTGGCGCCGGTGGTGCAGCAATTAGAAACGGAAGTGAATACGCAATTAGAAACCCTGCCTGGTCGTATAGGGAATTGGGCAACCAGTAATTTGACGAGTGTCAATGCCTGGTTGGCGTTAGGGCTCGATATTATATTGGTACCGATTTATGCGTTCTTCTTAATTTTAGCGATGCCGGCAATTCGTACGGGTGTGCGTAACCACTTACCGGAGTGGAATAAGCCACAAATGATTCGCATTATTCGCGATATTGAAAAAGTAGTAGCGGCGTTCTTCCGTGGTCGCTTAATTGTGTGGTTTTTTAGCAGTGGGCTTAACCGGAACTGGTGTGCCGTATGCAGTGCTATTTAGTTTATTTATTGGACTCGCCACAGCGGTACCGTTGGCCGGATTATTATTCTTAATACCAGCCGTTATTATGGCAGGTTTAGATGGTGGTTCTGGAGTTACCATCGCGCTCATTATTATTGTTTACACGATTGTCCAAGTGTTAGAAACCGTCGTGCTAACACCAACTATTATGGGGCATGAAGTAGAATTACATCCAGTGACCCTCATTATTGCCTTATTACTATGCGGTAAACTGCTTGGTATTTTAGGTCTCATTTTGGCGGTGCCGATTGCGGCAACCATTCGCATAGTAGCACGCGAATTTTTCTTCCCATGGTTTACTGGATATGTCACAAAAATAAGGCCCATTGTGAGAACGCCATTCGATGAAGCATAACGCACTGCGCATCTTAGATGCGAATGGAAATCGTGCCGCTGAAGGATTGCGGGTTTTAGAAGATATTGCGCGTTTTATTTTGGATGATTCATTTTTATCGACGTTGGCAAAAGATCAGCGCCATGCGATACGAAATGCTTTACCAACGGTTGCAGTGGCCGCCCGTGATACCGCAGGGGATGTTGGAACGACGATAAATGCCACAGATGAGCATACGCGTTTGCGCTTAATTGATTTAATTCGCGCGAATGCCGCGCGCGCCCAGGAAGCATTGCGGACGGCTGAAGAAACCACTAAATTATTTGGTAATAAACAAGGCGCGGCAGCGTTGGAATCAGCGCGCTATGCAACATACCGTTTAGAGACTGGTTTATTGGCGCAATTGCCCGCATGGCGATTATTTCAAGTGCGCTTGTATGCGTTAATTGATACGTCACTGACCGATGACCCTGTTCGTGTTGCGAGTGCTGCTGCGCGCGGCGGTGCTGGTGCAATTCAATTACGTGCTAAAAATTTATCACCACGTGCCTACTATGAATTAGCGCAAAAAGTAGCTGACGCTGTGCGCGTAGCTAATGCGTTATTTATTGTGAACGACCATGTTGCGATTGCACGTGCGATCGAAGCTGACGGCGTGCATGTTGGCCAGGATGATTTACCATTGAGTGCCGCACGTGCCGTGGTTGGTCCGTGTTGCGCCATCGGTATTTCCGCACACACGGCTGAGCAAATTACCAATGGGATTCGTGATGGTGCGGATTATCTCGGACTGGGTCCGATGTATGCAACGACAACGAAACCACACGAACCAGAACGCGGACCGTCATTGTTAGATGCTGCACGTGATATTTTGCAGGGGACAGAGCAACGCCCAAGTTTTGCGATTGGCGGACTCAACCACGAACGCATCACGGAATTAAAATTGCGATTACCACATGGCGTAGCGGTCGCTGGCGCAATTTGTCGCGCAGCAGATCCAGAGCGCATGGCGGCTGATTTATTAACCGTGCTGTGTCCTGATGACTTGCCATGACTACCATTGTTCCACGTTTGTGGCGTTTTGCTGTCGTGCAAATTATACAAATTCCATGCGTGTTATTAGCATGGTTTGGAGCCTGGCCGTGGGCATTGTGGACTGCGGCGCTTATCGGTTCCGCAATTTGCGCAGGGGGCACTGATAGCACGGTTGGACCTGGAGGTCGACTAAGCCGATGGTTAAATCGATGGTTAATTATTCAAGCGATTTGCTGGTTAACGGCAGCAATGATTTTTGGTTTACCATCTTCATAATTATTTTTTCTCTTTATAACTTATTATCTTACGAGGTTTTCTATGGTTTCATTCTCTGTTATTTATGAAGGCAATTTTCATTGCAGTGCGACTCACGGTCCAAGTAAATCAACCATTGCGACAGATGCACCGAAGGATAATCACGGACGCGGCGAAACTTTTTCACCCACTGATTTGGCAACCACGGCATTGGGAACCTGCATGATGACGACGATAGCCATTCTAACCCGCACGGACAATATTCCACTTACTGGTATGCGTGCAGAGGTAGAAAAACATATGACGTCAACCGCACCACGTCGCATCGCAAAAATGGTTGTTACTTTACATATGCCAGCAGGGATTGCCGCTGATGCACGTCCTCGTTTGAAAGAAATTGCTCACAACTGTCCGGTCGCGCTGTCATTACACCCGGATGTGCAACAAGTCATTACATTTCACTATCCAGATTAATACTACATGAGCTGCAATTTAAACAGCAGAGCGCGCTAAGGGAATTAGCTATATGCGCCTAAAGCGAATAATGATTGTAGTTAGTGTTTTGCTCGTATTTCTAGCGCTCTATGTTTTTCATCTCATTACAGTGCAAAAACAATATTTAAAACTGAAGGAAGTGGTTCACAAAACACTAGACCACGAGCAGGAGCGTTTATTAAAGAAGTATGCCAAGGAGCCACAGCTAAGTGGTGGCACTACCTACAGTACTGAATACATAGGCGATTTATTTTCAAATTGGCTTTCAAACGATTCCTTTAGTATAAATTACTCCAATCAAACTCTCGGTAACAATATCATCATTTCAGGCAGTGTATTAACTGAATTAACCTGGAATGGCCCCATTCGCGAATGTAAATTACACGTCGTTAATATCATTGGTATTGAAACAGAAAGTTTTATTACCGCTCTAGAAGAGGCGACAGGCTATCAAGCGGATCGCTACGATGGTCGTTCCAAGCGGTAAGCCGACAACGTTTATATTTCTTTTTTGAGTACTATTTTTTCCCAATTCCATGTGTGTCGACTGCAGTTTTATAGTTGATAATAAAACCTTACCCACGCAGACCCAATTGCCTTACTTTATAACGAATTTGTCGAAAACTAATGCCTAATAATTTTGCAGCTTCAGTTAAATTATCATCGGTGACCGTTAATGCTGCTTCCATTAAGGCTCGTTCATAAGCCATTACTTCTTTTTCTATGTCGATGGCTACGCGTTGCCCGATTTTCGCGCGCAATTCCTCCCCAGGGGGCATGGCGGCACCACTACTGCCAACTGGTGGCGCACTTAAATCACCAAACATGTGTTGATACGTAATATCACCATTTTGTGTTAATGCCGCACCACGTTGAATACGATTATCTAATTCACGAATATTCCCCGGCCATGGGTAAGCAACCATGGCATCTAAGGATTCCTGAGTAAATCCTGTAATTCCACGACGTAATTTTACTGCGTGTCGGGCTAATAAATGCCCTGCTAATAAAGGAATGTCTTCTTTGCGTTCGCGTAACGCTGGTAATTGTAGCGGAATAACCGCTAGGCGATAATATAAATCCTCTCGGAAATCGCCTAATTTTACCATTGCTAATAAATCGCGATTGGTGGCAGCAACAATGCGTACATTGCAATGTTTGACTTCTTTGCCGCCAACCGGTGTAAATTCACCAGATTCCAAGACACGTAATAATTTGACTTGGGTTTCAGCTGCCAATTCTCCAACTTCGTCTAAAAATAAGGTGCCACCATTGGCTAATTCAAATAAACCCTGCCGATCTTCAATCGCTCCGGTAAATGAGCCTTTCATATGGCCAAATAATTCGCTTTCCAATAATGATGGAGCAAGCGCACCAGAATTAATTCGAACAAGTGGTCCATCGGATCGCATACTGGCATAATGAACGGCACGTGCGACTAATTCTTTACCGGTGCCGCTTTCACCAGTTACTAAAACCGTTGAATCAGTCGTCGATACTTGTTCGATGGTAGACTGAATATGTTGAATGGATTTACTCAGCCCAACCAAATGTACAGCAGATGGGTGTCCGCCGCCTTCAGCTTTTGAGGCTAAATAATGACCACGTGCATCCATGGCACGCGCAGCTATGGCGCGTACGGCCTGGTTATCAAATGGTTTGCGCACAAAATTATAGGCGCCCTGACGCATGGCGCGCACTGCCGTATCCCATTCTGCAAATGCGGTCATAATAATAACAAATACATCAGGGTAATGTTGGCGAATTTCGGCTAATAATGAGAGCCCATCCATAGGCTCCATACGCAAATCACTGAGTACTAATTCAATGCCAGGATTTGCAGCAATGACGCGTAATGCTTCTTGGCCATTAGCAGCTAATATGACTTCATGACCATCACGTCTCAGAATAATATCTAACATGCCGCGTAAGCCGGCTTCATCATCAACAACGAGGATGCGTCCCATGCCGGACTAGCATGCGGAGTTCTATTCTCGTACTCAAGTGCGAGCCTGGGTTCCTGGCCCACAGTAATAGGGTTTCAACGTCGCGTCGCATCAGGCTTAACACGACCACTATCTCTATCGCTTGCATTATTGGCAGATTTGTAACCGTCATGATATGCGAACTATCATAATACTTATTGTACTTGGTGTGCTTTCCTGCCCGGCTCAAGAGGTTGGGGAGTTTGGGCATGTGAACCGTATTCACGCACAGGGAAATAATGGTTTTACAATTTCAGAGATTCGCTCTGCTCTGGTTGGTGATTTAGATTATGTCTTAGCGAGTCATCCCCGTGGTTCGTTAGAAAATTTACTGACCGTTTTAACTCAACGTGTAACAGCTGGTTATTTAGCGCATGGCTATCCGGAAGTGTTGGTAACGACCAAGCGTATTGATGATCACATACAATTGGTGATTGAAGAGGGGAAGCGTTATCACAATGGAAAAATTCGCATTCATGGAAATAAACAGGTCGATGAAAAAGTATTAATGGATTGGCTCACCAAACCGCATCCCAAAGTAGCTGATTTAATCGCAGAAAAGAAAAAATCAGAAGACGAATTAGTTAATAAAGAGGAAGAAAACCTAGAAGATCCTATTTTTAAGCTAGCAGAGCCGGCGAATTTTCACGAGTCATTTAATGAACGCATTGTCAGACAAATGATTGGTTGTTATTTAACGAATGGCTATTTAGGAGCACAGGCAATCGTCACTTACAAAAAAACAGAAGATTTGCATGTTGATATTGATATAGAAATCACCAGCGAAGGTAGCAAACCACGATTGGGACAGGTGATCATAAACGGCTTGAATAAAACGCCAAAAGATGAAATTAAAAAGATCGCGCACATAACTGATAACATGCCAGTAAATGGCTATTTTGCACAAAAAGTCCAAAGTGAATTAATTGAAAGTGGTCGGTTCCCCGTTGTAGTTGCGGAGCTCAAGCCAACTGGAGATAGCACTATTTATGATTTACAAATAGCCATAGAAGAAAGCATTATAGTACCAACAGCGCCACAAGCATTGTCACAAATAGCACAAACAGTTTTAAAAGGGAGAGTGTGGCTTTTAGAGTGGTTGAAAAATGGCGGCGAAGATCTCTACGTTAATTGGCATATACCACAAGGCGAAATTGAAATGGTTATGTCGCCAACGCGCGGCCTGTTGTTTACTTATGACATAGCAAATGATAACGAGCGAATTCGTGGTGGCATCAGCTTTGACAAAAACCAATGGGCTTATTTTTCAGGACCACAGAAACGAATTGCCACTATTGAATCATCAATAAAATTTACATTTAATGTAGCAGTAACAGGAATTAAACAGAAAGACCCGCTTGCGGTTACAGATAGTGGAAGTTTTAATTTTCAGGTAGGATTCGATAAAAACAACAAGCCGGCCAATAAGTATGTATGGAACGTCATCATAGAACCAAATACGTTGTTGTCGCAAGCCTACGACCCTATGAAAAAGTGGTTATTAGAAGATAATAAATTATCATTGGAATTCGAAGGTAAAAGATATGACATAATAGACCAAGCGAGCGGGAAAATACTGCCTTTTGTAAGTGCATATCATGAAGATGCTACTATGTCCGTTTCATTTTTAGCGCAAAAATTTGATCAGGTGCAAAATAAAATGCGTGAACAATCATCTGGTCAAAACCAGTCGAGTAATCACGTAGGCCAAAAACCATCATCGACTGATTCATTAATCGACTTTAGTAATTTATTGTTATCAGATCTTTTAAAAACAGCCGCCTTTTACCCTGAAAAAGACACCAATGGTGAGGCCGTACGTGAACAGTTCGTCTCAAGTATACAATCACTGCAAATAGGTTTGGGTTTTCTATTGCCATTATTACCAAAAGAACTTCCAAAATCAGAACATGATCACCATACTTGTTTTTGTATTCCGCCAAATTTTCAAGCCGGCGTAGATTTTGCAGGGTTAATAGCGATAATGAGCGCAAAAATGTCTGGGTTTGTTTTGGAAAACGTCCCTATCAACCATTGGAGTCACGTGCTGTTTCGTGGTGTCACGTCTGTGCTTCTTAATAAAACAGAATTCATAATGCATGATTTACGAGTTTTAACTGAAGATAATGGTGCAGGACCAATCGGGTGTTTAGTGATTGGAGCAGCATTAAAATTAATGAAACCTGAATTGAGCACGGTATTTTGTGAATTAGGACAAGAACGATTACGCTTGGCTGATTTTATTCGTGATGTTGAATTTTTTCACCCAATGGTCATGGAGGCATTTTTACAATTAGAGCAACCACCGGATATGTCACTGGCACTGGCTAATTTAAACACGCAAAATGCGAATCGCATTGCCAGCGGCATACAAAGTCTTTATGACGCAAAAAATGATAAAGAAGCGAGTAAATCTGCGTACTTACGTTTGGTTACGATTGCTTGGGAAATAGGCCTGCGCGATCAATTAGCTATGTGGTTACAGCATCTGCAACGAAAACCAGCTGCGGCGCAGCCTATTACCCCGTAAAATATTTTATTTATTATGGCACACATGAATAATGTAGCCGAGTCCTGCACCAAAACCGATTCCATAGCAGAGGCCCCAGGCCCACATACCAAGCGTTTTCATACCTGATTGTGTTGTTACCCAGGACATTGCGGTTTCACCGGAAAAATAACCAATCGCATGCGTTGCAATGAAAATTACACTTACAACTAACAAACGCCTAACGTGCATGGTTTTTTGCGGCCTTTGTAACGCCCAGGTGCAGTAATAAGTAAATACAAGACCACCTAAAATTGCACCGGACCATTCACCAGTTTTTCCTTTTAATAGAAACCAACATAGGCACCACACAATTGCATACAAAACAAATCCTGGAAAAAAATACAATGCGGTACGCTTGCAACGTCCTCCCCATGAAAACGTTGTCGGCATTAATCCGGGTAAAAATAAGAGTGCGCCAAGTAAAAAACTAACAAGGCAAGCGCAATACAAACCGAGTTCACCAGTGGTGCGATAAAACCAAGATCCCGCTATCGCCCACGGAGCAAAACCAAGCAACGCAACGCCAGTAAAGCGCCAAACACCAGCGACAATATCAGTTAATAAACTCGGCGCGTCGCTTTCACTAATCGTCATAAAAAACTATTGAGCGGGATTAGGATCTGGTACAAATCGTAACGTAATTGCATTAATACAAAAACGCTTGCCGGTTGGTTTTGGACCATCATCAAATACATGTCCTAAATGCCCATCACAACGTGCGCAGTGCACTTCAGTGCGCACCATACCAAAGCCAGTATCAATTTTGCTGCCGACACGCTTATCTAATGGTTGAAAAAAGCTGGGCCAACCAGTGCCAGATTCAAATTTGGTATCGGATACAAATAACGGCGCATCGCAGCCTTTACAGCGATACAGTCCTTTCCCGTGCGTTTCGGTCGCTTTATATGATCCGCAAAATGCCGGTTCAGTTCCATGACGCCGCAGTACTTGATATAATTCGGGTGTTAAACGTTTTTTCCATTCCTCGTCACTTAATTCCAGACGTTCACCTACGGGTGGTTCCTGCATATTTAAATCCTTTGCAATTATCTCAGGCGTTTGTTCATTTGTTTTTATTTCAGGTGAGGTCTGATTTTCTGTACTGGTAGGGGTTGTTGTTTGTCCACACGCAACACATATTAAAAAAAGACTACTCAAAAAACACCAACGTAACATTTCCATATGACCTCCAAGTAACAGTAAGTGAGCAATAGATAATGATGTAATTAGGAATTATTTTGTTCCAGCGGTTTTAACCCAGGGAGCCACATCAAACAGGCTCCAAGTGTTGCAAAGAGCGCTAAACCAACAAATACCGACATTGCCGCATGGGTTAACCACAGGCCACATGCCCCATTTCCTACCAATCCAGCAATTGCCGTCATAAGCGCGAGCGCACCATAGGTCACGCCGCGCTGCTGTTTGGGAACCAAATGTGATAACCAGGCTTTTTCGACACCGTCCAATACGCCAGTAATTATTCCGAAACATAGACCAGCAAGAATAAGCCAGGCACCCTGACAGAGGCCTAAAGCGACACAAATACCCGCGAGCAAAAACCAACTCAGCTGTAAAACGCGACGTGCACCCATGAAGTCCGTTAAGGGACCAGTTAATGCCGCGGCAAAACTTTGGATAATGCCGAAAGCAGCCCAACCCAAACAAATCATCCATAATGGCCACGCATTCGGATTGTCAGGCGATGGAATGCCAGCAACCAAAATTAAAACTAATAATGGACTGAGACGACTAGCCACACCAGCAATCATAATTGCAGATAAGGCACGTCGCGCAGCAGGAATGGTTGGCCACCACTGCGCTTTTGCGTTTTTATTATCAGCTGGTGTAATTGTCTGCTGCGTAGCTAATGTATGAATATTATTATTATTTTCCATTTCAGACTCTGGGGGCGCATCTTTTAAACCGGTGCAAATCCATACCACGAGTCCGGTAACAATTATTAAACTTACAACAACATACCCTAAATAAGAGCTCGGTACTAACCACGCGGTAAAAGCAGCCGCTAGCGCACCGACGGTTGCGCCGAAATGATCCATCATACGCATATGCCCAAAAGCGCGCCCACGCATTTTATCATCGGCCCAATCTGCGACTAACGCATCGGTAGCTGAACCGCGCAGTCCTTTACCAATGCGATCTCCAATTCGGCACAGCATTATCCACCATGGCCATAAAAAGAGCATGCCGATACCCGTGAGTGGACGCATGACTGCATTAGTGGTGTAACCCATCATTACCCAACGTGCGCGTTTGCCGCTATGATCACTCGCACGTCCGGTAAATAATTTTAATACTTGTCCAATACCATCTGCTAATCCTTCCATGACGCCAAGCCATGCAGCACCAACACCTGCTGGTAATAACGGTGTCAAAAAATCGAGGGTCAGGTCATTGAAAAAATGTAACCACCCGA
>JAHEDF010000511.1 GCA_024641365.1 Planctomycetota bacterium
GCCGACAATCGAAGCGGAGACTGTGTCGTCATAGGCATTGATCCAGAGCGCTCAGATTATGGAAAATCACGGCCACTCATTGTCGCTGTCGCATTAGTTAATGGAAAAACAAACCTGCAAATTATTCAAAATCGTTCACTTGCGACCAATGACGAAAATGCGAATGACGAATCACAATCAATCAACGCACGCATGGTCCGACAAGGACATGGGTATACTGGGGAAATTGCAATTCCTTGGTCGATGCTGCGTCCAGACCCTCGTGAACGCCCAGGTTATAAACCAGACTTAGGATTATCACTCAGTGTCATTGATTGTGATTTACAAAGCCGCAAACAACTCACCTGGGGTGCAGGTTTAGATGACCATAGTGACGCGCAGCGATTTGGCACCATTACCTGCATTGATTTAACAGGCGATCGTATTTCAGGGTATCGTAAATTTATTAAAGAATTACCAGACCATCCTTTTGCCTGGCGTTTTAATCAACGCATCGCAGCTACTAATTTAGGTGAATCGCAATTACCTGCACGCATTGCTGAAGTAGAAGGGTTCGTAAAACACGCTCCGCACGTACCGAACACCGCTGCGGCATTAGCTGAGTTAGTACGTTTACACCGTATCGCAGGCTCCAGCGATCCTATCGCAGCGGTCGCTCAATTTGCTAAAATGGCTGCTGTCGATGCGATCACACTTGGCGATGGCATTGGCCCACAACAAGACGGACAGGGCCGCGCCATACGTCAATGGGTATGGATTGATCCTGAAAATCCGCCCCTGGAACTCATGGTCCAAATGCACAGTAAACAACACAGTTATAACCATCGTGCGTATTGGGGACGTGATTTAATCAATCAAGGTGAACGCAATACTAAAGAGCGCTGGCATATGGGTACATTACCCACGCCTGGTACCTGGGCAGCATTAATTATTCCCGTTGATGCCATTGGATTAAACGAAGTTGAATGTGATAATATGACATTTTCTTCGTACAGTGGTCATGTGCGCTGGGGTGCCACGGAATACTTGGAAAATGGGAACGTGCAATTACTTATAGATCCAGCGAAAAAATTAGTTTTTGACCGTCCAACGAATCAAGAACAACACCAAGGTCGCCATTGTCACTCAATTAAGAAACACAGCGGCGAAGCTCATTATCATCTCAAGCAAAATTCATTTTTAATTAATTTATTAAGTAAAGCTGAGCCATTATCACGCGAACAATTAACGACTTATGCACAAGCAGCACATTATATTGCTGCTGACGATGAAGCATTCGATATGCTCCGTGCTGCTGAGGCGTTGTGCGTCGGCGAAGAACGCGACACGAAATTAATTGCACTTTATCAGTCCTTTCTCGCAGCTAATCCGACGACACCACAAGCTGGACGGATTTTAGATCATCTGCGCGCGAATTTAGAAGGATGGACGAATGGTCGCGATGCGGCTCGACGCGTAGCGGCAATTGCTCAGGTTGAAAAATTAATGGACACCGTGCAATTGCCACGTGAAGCGCGCCGCCAATTTCATGCCTCATATGCGAATCGCTTAACCGACTGGCAAGCCTTGGGTTTTTTTGATCCCGGGCGTGGAATTCGTAATTTAGCCGAAACTATTGCGCATGAACGTAAAGCGCTTGATTTGAGCGCCATCTATCGAGTTGCAGACGGACGTGATGTGCGTTGGGTTCCTATTACTGGTGATAGTCGCGGCATGAATCCTGGGCGTTTTTTAACTGGTGCGGTACGCCAGCGCTATCCAATTGCCTACATGGCGACGCGCATTGAATTACCAGATGACGTCGATGCGTATCTCTATTTAGGATTACGTGGCCATGGTGCTGTTTATGTTAATGGTAAACAAATTGCCACTGCGTTAGGTGGGGATATCGATTTACAAGCCGATACCATAGTCGTTCCCTGTAAATTGAAACAGGGATTAAATGACATTATGTTAAAATTAGCAGAGCGCGATGGAAATCCTCAAGTCACTTGTCGGGTTGCTGATATTAATGGCAAGCCGCTTGATGGACTTATGTCGCGATTACCACCAAGTATTACGCGTATGACCGTTGATTCACCGACGCGCGTTACGCTGACTTTTAATACAATTATGGATCCAACAACAGCTGGAAATGTTGCTCATTACAATCTTGATCGTGATGCAATGATTAGCTCAGCCACGCTTAATAAAGATAAAAAGACTATTACACTCTCGGTAAGTCCACTCACTGGAAACAGTGATTATTATTTACGCCTTGATGACATTACCAATTATTTAGGCACTGCCATTAACCCAGGAACACGTATCGCGATTCATCCGCCTGGGGCAGATGGTAACGGTCTTCGTGGTGATTATTTTGTTGGGCGGGATTTTCGTGAAAAGGTCGCAGGACGCATTGATCCGGTTATCGATTTTACCTGGGCCGATGATGAAAGTGCCGATCCGGCTCTACCGCCCACTGAATTTAGTGTGCGTTGGACTGGTACGGTAAATCCGCCCACTACCGGTAATTGGACGTTCACGGCTATAGCAGATGATGGCGTACGCTTATGGGTTGATGGCAAACAACTCATTGATAATTGGATTGATCAAGCGCCAACTGAAATAAGTGGCACTATCGAAGTGAAAAAACCACGTCCGCTTGATATTCGTTTGGAATATTATCAAGGCGGAGGTAGTAAACAGCTGCAATTATTTTGGTCGAGTGATAATACTGCCCGGGTCATTATTCCCAGTGATCGATTCACACCAATTGAAAGCAGTGATAAAAAGAAAAAATAAATTACTGGCTGCTTTTCCACGTGTGAATATGTGCTAACGCTTTTGTGACTAGCTCAGCGTCATCACCTGGAATCCAATGAATATCATGCCAGTTTCGATACCAAGTCATCTGATGTTTAGCAAGATTACGGGATTTTTGCTGCACCAGTTCAAGCGCACGTGCTACATCATAATCGCCACGTAAATGTGCTAATACTTCTTTATAACCCACCGCTTGCGCAGCTTCCGAACTTAATTTATCTGCCAACGAGCGCACTTCTTCTACCAGTCCATGTGCAAACATAGCAGCAGCACGTTTATTAATACGGTCATAAATAATTTCACGTTGCCACTCTAAACCAATAAGACATGCATTTATATCGGAGCG
>JAHEDF010000512.1 GCA_024641365.1 Planctomycetota bacterium
CGCCGTTATCTGGTTCCAAGAGTGGGCTGACCAGTGCTTCATCATCAACAACATGAATGAGTGGCTTATTAAAAACAGCCAATTGTTTATCCAAATTCGTACGTTCATTTTCGGAAATGAGACCAGAACGAGAAATAACGATGACATCGGCACGTTGCAGCGCTGAACGTGCTTCACGTAAATAACCCAATGGTAAGGTGCACCCTGTGGAGCTGTCAGAAAAGCCCCATGGTTTCGTGGCATCTATCATAACCATATCAAGATCACGATGTAAACGACGATGTTGAAACCCATCATCAAGAATTAAACACTGCGCACCCGATGAAATGGCCTGTTGTCCACCAGCCACACGATCAGGATTACAAATAACGGGACACTCAATTACTGTTTTAGCCTCATCATTTGTGCCACTTTCATCGCCGCCATAGCCACGCGTTACGATGGCGGGATGTAAATTATGTTGTTGCGCCCAGAGAGCTAAAAATCGAGTAAGTGGTGTTTTACCAGTTCCGCCTGCAGTAATATTGCCGACTGACCATACTGGCACGGGCAGTTGATGAATGGCTCGCCAGCCAAAATCAAAGGCCTTATTGCGCAGATAGACGAGTGGTCGAAATGCGCACCACACGGGTAGTAATAACCAACGGGCAGCCGTTCCCGGCAATTCTTCGCGCCAGCGACCACGCATCCAAGTAATGTTCATGGGAGCTATAGTTTAATGGTTTCGAGTGTAGTCGGCACGCCAGTGCGGCGAAGATACACTTGTCGATGATATGGATCTAATGCTATAAAAACATAAGAAATAGGGACGCGTTCAGAATCAGCTTCAATGCGACTCGTTTTGGGTGCGGGATTATCAAACCCAAACCATCCGGCGATCATCTCTGACGTGACACCATTTGTTTCAACTATATGTCTGGCCATTTGTTCTAAACGAATCTTACTCGTTTTTTCCACTTTACTGACCATTGATTGAATATTGTTATCAAGTGCGTGATTGGTGTGGACACGTGGAGAGGTAATGAACGGATCGTTTAAACGAACTTCTTGCTGACCGCTTAATTCGCTGGTAAATCGCTCACCTTTTGCGGAAAGGCCGTGAATTGCAGCGCCGCCTTGTCGTGGTCCCGCATGCGCTCTTTTTTGCACATCATCAAAACTGGGAGCGCTCAACATCGCCGCGAGCATGTGGCTAGTGAATAACCCATCTACACCATCATTGACGCGTAACTCATTGCGAGCTACGGCAATACCTGCCTCAGATAAACCAGCAATGTGCCCAAGTCCAGCGAGCGTCAAACTGAGCGTCGATGGTCCATGCGTTGGAATGCGTCGCAGTAGAGTGAGATACGGAAAGAGCGCTGGATCTAAATACCAACACATGGCCATTAGGGGTGCACCGTCGGCAGTATGTGTGGCATCAATATTTACATAGGTGCTGGGTAAAGGAGCCACCTCGCATGATAACCGACTCAGTAAGTCATTATAACCATGAATAATTAACAGGTCTGAAATAGGTAACTCAGCCGCATGTGCCATCGCCTCTAATTCCATCCATAATGATGGTTCATGCCGTTGAATAAGTTCTTGTGAGGGCTCCAACATGCGGTGGAGACCTTCTGGAGTTATTGAATGGCCACCCGGTTTTGCATGTGTGCATAATTGGTCGGTCAAATATTGTGACAAAACCTGAAGACGTGGTTTTAAACGACTGCCTAAATGGCCACCCATCGTTCGTGGCGTACCGATTACACCGATTAATGGCACGCCGCCTATGACTTCAGCATTTGGGCCAGAAGCTACTGCCATGAAGCAAATCCAATCACGAGAGCGTGGTAATTGAGTGGCAATTGCGGTCCGCGCGGACCCAACGATGAACAGGCCCCAGCGGAGGACCGACGGAAACCGGTTGCCAGGGCATATCCGAGGTCTGCTCCCGGATCAACAGAGCGCTGCAGGACAATGGATTACCGCCATCTCTTATGCATGTTACCTGGTCCTATTCTCAATGCCCATCACGGAGATCGCTGATAGCTCCGTTTGCAGCTTGAAAGCCAAGTAACGGTTCTATTGTCTGCGCGCGATCCAAGTTGAGGAGTTTTGAGATGGCGAAGGTTAAGGCGAAGAGCGGCAAGCAAAGCGCAGGTAAAGCCAGCACAAAGGCAAAGCCAGCAGCGAAGGCAAAGCCAGCAGCGAAGGCAAAGCCAGCAGCGAAGGTAAAGCCAGCAGCGAAGGTAAAGCCAGCAGCGAAGGCAAAGCCAGCAGCGAAGGCAAAGCCAGCAGCGAAGGCAAAGCCGATAGCGAAAGCAAAGCCGATAGCGAAAGCAAAGCCGATAGCGAAAGCAAAGCCGATAGCGAAAGCAAAGCCGGCAACGAAGGCAAAACCAACGGCGAAGGCAGTTGCTCCCGCAGCCAAGGCAAAACCAGCAAAAGTCGTTGCGGCGAAACCAACTAAGACTCCTGCAAAAGCCCCAGCAAAAGCAATAGTAACCAAACAGCCTGAAGCGTCTCCAGCTCAGGAACCGGTCGCTAAATTATCGAAAACTGAGGAAAAGGCTAAAACAGCAGCCACCAAAGCGAAAAAAACGACCACCACCTCAGTGAAAAAGTCAGATACGGCAGCCAAAGCGAAACCAGCTAAGGCTCCATTGGCTAAAGACCTTGTTGATGATGATTCGTCAGCTTTAGAGCCAAAAAATGGTGCCGTTGTTAAAGCCGTGAAAGAAAAGCCAGTACGTCCCAGAACCAGCCGTACGAGTAGCGCTCGCGCCAAAACAGCAGCCATTGCCGCCGCTGAGGCGATAAATGCTGCAGCGCTGGCGGCAAAAATTGCAGCCATTAAATGCCCCTATAATGAGAATGAATTACGTGAATGGCGGCAAATATTATTAGATAAACGTCATGAAGTGTCGGATGATATTATTGGTTTAGTAAAAGATGCGATGGATGCTGAAGATGGTCATACGACACCAAACCATATTGCTGAGCGCGGTTCAGACGCCGATTTACAAGACTTAAGTCTGGGCGTAGCCGGTGAAGAAAAAGACGTGGTCTGGCAAATTGATCGCGCTTTACGTAAAATAGAATTGAGTCGCCCAATCCCATTTGGTGTCTGTGAATATAAACACACACCGATCTCTAAATCAC
>JAHEDF010000069.1:0-6938 GCA_024641365.1 Planctomycetota bacterium
GGCAACTTTTTCTTTAGTTCATCACGTAATTTTTGGTGTTCGGCTTCTCCGGAAAATAGTGGGTAGGTTATTATGGTTAGGGCCAGAAGTGCGTTTAGTAATTTCATTGTTTGTCCGATTTTATGAGCAGGGCGGATTAATTATGGTGGATTAGTATTGGTAAATGATTTAAAGGCAAGGATTGAGTGTGTTTGTTGAATGGGGCAGATGGCCGAAACGACGATTTGTCCCAATTATAAATCCATCTACGTCGCTCCTCCAGAGCTTATAATTTATTATGACTTTTCCCGGGGTTACGGCATTTGCCTCCACCCCGGGCTATTTTACGTCCGCTCCTCTGGAGCTCTAGAATTTAATAATTTTGAATGACACTTGTTTTAAATATTTATTCGCCGTTCGCCGTTTCGCCATTTCGCCTCTGGTCAATTACGTCTTTTGGTAATTTAAATAGCAATCTTCATATTTTTAGTTTCCGCCGTTCGCCGTTCGCCCTCGACGCGTAGCGTTGCTGCTTACCCAATTGGAAAAACCCGCCCGCCAAGCAGCGGTAATCGGGCACAATGGGAGCATAGCGACCGCCCTATTATTTTTTCCTAGCGTAGCGTAGAAAAAAGTCGCGACAAAGGGGCGCGGGGTTTGGGGTGGAACCCCGAAACAAACAGCTTTCGCCCGTCGCTGCTTACATCATCTTTGATAAGCAGGCAATACATGCCGATTAACCGTCAGCGCAAAAACTGCCATGCTGGTCATATATATCTTCCCCTGCTCCTTCTCATTCCCTCCTGGCGGCGCATCCCATGCTCCATCCTGCGCTTGATGATCGACTAATATTTTTTCCAGGAGTGGTCCATATTTTTCCCATTGGGTTGGTGCTGCTCGCGACATCCCTACTGCGTCATAATACGCCCGATAAAAAAACCACTGACCTTGCCATGAAATGGGGTCGGATTGAATGCGCGATACCACCCGTTCAATTTGTGGGGCATCATGTTGTCCCCCGATCATAAAACTTAATAATGATAAACCGCGTAGTGCGGGATGATCTTGTCCTTTGTTGGTGTAGCCCACCTTGCCATCATCAGTAGTTAACCGTTTGGCGTAATCGACGGCTCCCATAATTACTTCTTCGGGAACGGTGATGCCGACTTGTTGGGTGGCGTGCAGACTCATTAATTGCCAGCCGGATAAACTTAAATCACTGTCCCCATCATGTGGTTGATAATGCCAACCTCCTTTATGTTGTTCGTTTTTATTTACTTTCGCTGCATTCACCGTTACCGCGACGGCGCGTTCGAGACTGAGTCGTAAACGTTCTTCTAATTCATCATCTTTGGTCATGCCTAATGCTTCGGCTAACATTAACGTCGCGATGCCGTGACCGTACATCCGACTACCATCATTTTTTCCTAAATAACCATTACTGTCCTGTTGCGAAATAACGAAACGTAAACTGCGCTGCATCCAGGCGCCGTGTTCCGGATCATTGGGCGTCACGCCGGCGGCTAAATGGGCCATGATGCCCATGCTGGTCATCGCGGTTTCGTGTTTTTTACCGAGGCTGCCTGAGGGATCTTGCTCTTTGCGAATAAATTCTAAAGCGCGACGAATAGCGCGGTCGCGTGGTTGTTCGGTAGTTAATATGCGGATCACATCTTGATCGGATAATTCAACGGTGGCGGCGGATGGGCAGCAATAACTCGCCACAACTAGTCCGAGCAGCATACTCTTCATAGATAATAAATGAGCGACAGTCATTTATTTCGATCCTACGCGGCGTAAATACGCGCGGATGGCTTCTTGGTGTTCTTCGCTGAACCGTTCGACGCCTGCTGTCGTCACATCGCCAGTGCGGGCTTGTTGGGCGCGGGCCCATGCGGCTTGATCGACGCCGGGTGGCGCAGTGCGCATGCCATCGGCATGTCCGGGGTCGCCGCTGCCGGCTTTGCTTTCCGTGCCTGGGGGTGCCATTGGAGATGGCTGTCCCATTTGACTTGCTAAACGGGCTTCGCTGGCGGCTGCGGCCATCGACTGTGCTGCTTGCGCGTACGAATCCGATTTTGACGGCGCGGCAGCGATAGCAGCTAATGCTTCGGCGGCAGCTTGAGCGGCCGGAGATGGTGCCGATGGAGAAGCTGGTGCCGATGCATGTCCTTTAGTTGCTGATTCAGCTGCTGCTTCAGCTGCTGCGGTTGGACTTGCCGGTACAGACGGCGACGCCGCTGGTGCTGATGGTGATGCAGCAGCTAATTGTGCCTGCATGGCTTGCGCGGCTTGTTGTAATTGTGCCTGCAATGCTTCACGCGCGGCGGCGGCGCGCTCTAAATTATTTCCGGCTTGTGCTGCTGTTTCAGCAGTCGCCGTGGGGTTGGCAATGGGTGTCGTATTATCTAAGGCGTCTAAAGAATTTCGTTCGGCTTGGCTAAAATTACTGACGGCTTCGGCAATCATGTCGGGACTAATTGGTCCACTGGCGAGCGCCGCTTGTTGTGTTTGTAAGGCTTCGGACTGCGCGGCAATTGCTTGCGCTTGTGCTTGCGCCGCTTGTTGTGCTGCTTGTTGTGCTTGCGCTGCTGCTTGTGGATTACCGCTATTTTTTTGCGCTTGTGCGGCGGCGGCTTCAGCTTGGCTTTGTGCTTTATCGGCTTGCACTTGTTGACGATCAGCTTGGCTTTGCGCTTTATTCGCGGCTTCTTGTGCGCGTTGTGCTGAGGCCATTTCTTTTGCCATTTCTTTACTGGCGGCATTGTCCATGGGCGCCGTCGATGATTCAGCTTGCGCAATGGCTTCAGCTAAAGCATCGCGCGATGCGGCTTGTTGTTCTAAGACGGCGGCTAATTGTTCGGCAGCTTCACGTTGTTGTGCAACGGCTTCTGCTAAGGCGCGACCAACATCAGCCGCTTGTTGTTTTGCTTCGTCACTAACATTTTCGCCTTGGCCAATCGCTTCCTGAAATTGTTCGGCGAGTGGTTGTACGACGTCGCGATCTAATTTATCGGCGGATTTATGGGCTTCAGCAACTAAGGTCGCACTTGGTTTTGCTTCAGCTTCTCCTGAGGCGGCATCTGATTTTTGCGCGGTTTTATTTTGTTCACTGGGTGCCTTGGCCTGTGAAGCCGCTTTCGCTGCTGCAGCACGATCTTGTGCGGCTTGTTTATCTGCTGCTGCTTGTGCTTGCTTGTCGGCGGCGCTGTCGGGTTGCGCTGATTTTTCTGCATCACCCGCTGCTTCTTGACTGTCCGTATTTTTATCGTTGTTGGCTACGGCGTCCGACTCTGTGTTCTGTTTATTATTTTCTGCTGCTTGGTCAGACGGCGTTGCTGGTTTTGCATTATTCGCTGAGGCGTTTTCCGGTGCTTTCTCGGGTGAATTAGCTGCTTGCTCAGGTGTTTTGTTTTGCCCTGAATTAGTATCAGCAACATCCTGTGGTGCTGATGGCGCTTGGGGATCGGTCTGCTGATCGTTCGCTGAATTTTCGTCGCTTGGATTTAGTGGCTGCGCGGCTTTATAAGGCTCGTCGGTTTTTGCCGCTTGTGCTAATGCTTTACTTTCTTCGGCTGACTTCGGTGCTTGCTCGGCAGCCTTCTTTAATGCTTGTGCTAATTGTGGTGTGGTTTTTTCTTCGGCGGCATCGTGTGCTTTTTGTGCGATGTCTTGTAAGGCTTCGGCAATTTTTGTTTCTGCGGCAGCAAATCGTTGACGAGCGGCTTGTTCTGCTTGTGACAAGATCTCTTGTTCTTGTTGTAAGGCATCCAGATCTTTTGCTAATTCAGCGCGTTCGGCTGCGGCATTTTCCGCTAAAACCTTTTCGGCTAATTTTGCTAATTGTGCTTGAAGGTCTTCGCGATTTTCTTTTTTATGGACGGCTTCTTTAAGTGCTGCTGCTAACTTATCTAATTGTTCAGCATCACTCGATTTTTTCTCTTCTTTTTCGGCCGCTGCTAAAGCTGCTTTGCGTGCGTCGTCATTAACCATGCCCGCTAAAACAGCGGCGCGTTCAGCAAATTTTCGCACCATGGATGGCGTTGGTTTGGTTTTGTTATCAACCACCACACCAATATCGCGTGACAAGACCGCAAAGCCGGCCGCCATGTCGCTGCGATTTTCCTGTAGATGCCGTTCGCCTTCTAAGGCTTCTGCTAAGCGCGCTTCTGCTAAGTCGGTATTCGTTTCGTACAAGCGCTTGGCATTGTCAGCATCTTTATCTAAATCGCTGGCACTGGTTTGTAATTGCGACACCACTAAACGATCGAGTCCACCATGCCACGCATCATTCACTTTCGCTAATTCTTCTAAGCGCTTGGATAATTCCGTGAGTTGTCCATTACCTAAGGTGATTGGCATATCATCTTCAATGCGCTTCGCCTGATCGGTGTGCGAACCCGAACGTGCTTGTCGGGTTAATTCTTCCACTTGTGGACGAACCATACGCCAACGCACTTGCGCGGTCATCATGTCGTCTTTCATTTGGTTTTCGATGGAGCGCGATGTCAACGCTAATGGTTCCGCCATTTCGCCTAAGCGTTGTCCCTGCTCAACGCGTTCCCAATGTTCAGCTTCACGTAAGGCATCAGCAATACGATTTGCTTGTTCATTAATTTTATTCGCGGCTTGCTGATGATGATCCGGTAACGATTCCAATGCGAGTAAGGCTTCTTCAACACGTTCAGTGACCATATCTAATCGCCGTGCGACATGCACCGTAGCAGAGCGTGAACCTAAAGTGGCACCACTGCGACGTGCTTCATCAATAAATAGACGTCGAAGATTTTCCGCTTCTATGCCAATAAATGCCACCCATTCAGTACATATAGTAGTTTCCGTACGCCAACGTGCTTTTTTATCGCTGTCAGTTAAATCGTTTGGGGTATCATTTAATATTTTTTGGTGATCACGGATACGTTCTATCGATTGCCGTAATACCGCTAATTGTCCAGGCAACACACGATCACGCAAACCACGTGTCACTAAACTTTTCACCACATGATTGGCCTGAGTGGTGATGCGGGTTAATTGATCAGCACGATGGTCTGCCGCAGATAAATCGTTTATCGACCAATCTGTTAATGACAAAAGTGATTCAGCTAAACGGCGACCGTCGTCTTCTTTTGAGCGGGCGACTCTACGCAATTCGTCGCTGCTGCTCAGTACGGCCAAGTCACCAATCTTTTTGGGAATATCTGCTATTTCGGTAAGCGCTTTTGCCATGCGTTTGTGCGCGGCGTCCACTTGCGCACTCGGTAAGCTGGCCATGGCCTGCACTAAAAATGGATCAACACCAGTGCGCGTTACGCTACGTACATCGGTATCCGTTACTGGACGTATTTTTTTCTTAAATGGTCCAAAGGCGAGCTCTAATCCGGAATTACCACCGGCTTGATACATTTCTAAAACCAGCGGATGCCACCCTGATTCTAACATCATGTCGGCAGCATAGGTATTGTAACTTTGATCGCGCCACGCTTCTGTCGGAATAATATTTTTACCATTTAATAAAAAGCGGATACCATCATTGCCACTGACTTGAAAAGTATATTTCCCTTTATTGGGAATATAAATTTCACCCACATAACGCGCACAGAAATTTTCGCGGCCAATATTCGGAATATCGCGATCACGCCAATTCGGCAAACCGACTTCGCTATGTTTGGCGCTATCTTTAAATTCACGGCCGCTAAAAAACTCGGCCGCTAAACCACTGCGCCAGCGGCCTTCTTCGCCACGCCAGCCGCGTTCGCCACGCGCAATCGGCAAGGCGCGTTGATAACGTGCATGGGCTGCTTCTACGCGTGCCGCGACCGCTGCCGATTCAAGTCGGGCAATAATAAGCGCGAGATCGTTACGCATGCCATGTAAATCAACTAAAGCGCCGTCACTCAGATCACGTCCCTGGCGTAGCAATTTATTATTATTTTTATCCGCTAATTGCACTAAATTATTGGTGTTCTGTAACATGTAGCCAGCACCACGACTCCAGCCGCGTAATTCATAGGCCAAAGCCATCAAATTAGCAGCGGTTTCGACACTGCCATCGCCACCTTCTTCAATTAATTGTTCGCTAATATCGGTTACGGCATTGCGCCAGACCTCAATGCGATTTGCTAATAAGGCTATTTCACCTTTTTTCGAGGCGGGATCGACGGCGCGAATTAATCCGCTCCATTGGCGTGCCATGCCGCGCATGGTTTCCATCTGCGCATCAACGTCCGCTAATGCCTGTCGCAAACGTGCTGCTTGTGCTGCTCCACGTGCATCGGCAGTCGAGGCAACAACTAACGATAATGGCTCGCTTTGCGCACGTTGCCCACCGACATCAAGCGCACGAATATGCACCGATAATTCTGCACCGGCACCTAATCCTAAAGCTTCTATATCAACTGGTGTGGGAATAATAATTTCACCCGCAGTCGATTTGGGTAATGCTAAGGGGCGCGCAAAACGTTCTTTACCATCAATGGAAACCACTAATTCGGCAAATTGAATACCTAAATCATCAAGCAATTTTGCTTCGCACAGCACCGCTTCATCGCTGCCAATCATGCCCGCTTCTAAGCCTTTGGCTGATAACGACACCACTGGTGGCACGTCTGGACGCACTGATAAAATCCAGCGCTGGGCGGGTTCGGCTACTAAGCCATCTTTGCCAATTAATCGCACCCCATAGGCCATGGTGTTTTTTGGTTTTAATAAAACTGATAATTGATGAGCTTCAACATTAGCGGCTTGTTCGCCGCCATCAAAAACCACCGCACCGCTGACAGCTGGTTCGCCATTTAAATTGGCAATTAAAGAAACACTGGAACCAGCTAAAATATCAGCATCGCCACCTTGAATAGTACGCGCTGGCAAGCCGCTATAAATCGGCGGCGTTACATGCAAGGTGACATCACCTAATACTGGCGGCTTGGCGACCGACACGCGGTATGAACGACTTTCTCCAT
>JAHEDF010000069.1:6948-11724 GCA_024641365.1 Planctomycetota bacterium
AATACGATATGAAAAGCCACTCGTCACAGCTGGTAAACGGACATCATATTTTCCAGCGGTTTTATTTTCTGATTGTGTTACCGGAAATTCAATAATTTCATCAACACCATCATCCCATGATAAAACCATGCGTGCACTGCCTGGATCAGGCGATGCTGTGACGTGTACATCAAAGGCTGCACCGACCGCTAATTGTTGGTCGCCTGGTAAAACTTGTAATTGGACAATCGCTGGACGAATCATGGTCGGCACCATGGCGCGCGCGACATAACTCGGCACCCCAGGAATTGCGCACGCGGCGACCAATAAACCAACCACCACCGCAGAACGTTTCCACATGCGACGCGCAGGAATAGTATCAATTAATGTTGGCACCTGAATTGTTGCGGCACGTTGCGCGGCGAGCGCGATGGTGCGTTCAATCATCCATTGGCTGACACCCGGATCTGGGCGCGACGATAATTCAACAGCGGAACTTAATTGTTCATCTAATTGTCCGTGCGCACGTTTTTCTAATTGTAAGGCAACAGCTGCCGATGATTGCTTACGCATGAGTGGCACTAATACGCGACCAACTAACACAGCGCCGGTCGCGGCATAAATGGAACCACTTAATAATAAATGCCAACCAGCAGATGGGTGTAATAATGCATCAATGGCAGCAACAATGCCGACGCCAACGACTTGTACTAATACGGCCTCACCAACGCCACGTAATACCACCATGCGACGTTCACCTGATGCAAAGGTGGCCAGTGTGCGCGAGATAATGGGTGGTAGGCTGGTATCTGGCATAATCAGCAAACGGTTTTTGAAGGGGTATGTGACTTTGAATAGTCCGGAAGTCCGGAAGTCCGGGAGTCCGGAAGTCTACCACTATTCATAGTGTTTTTTACTAGGATTGATTGTTTTGTTACCGCTAAAAGGTGTTCGCTGCGCTCACCTTTCTTTTCCGATGATACAAAATCATTCATATGACCTCTACGCGCGAAGCGCCTCCTTTTTGCAGTATGAAAAAAATTCCACATTTACATTCAATCTGCAACTTCACAGGACTTCCGGACTTCCGGACTTCCAAACGCACTCACGGTAATCCCACGCGTTTTCTCCATATCCATTCACCACTGAGTAAGCCGACAATCAGTAAGAGCGCCCAATAACTATCCCATAAACTATGCGTGGAGCGATGTGGCGTGGCGCGTGGTTCTAAGCGAGTCGCTAATTCTTTAATTAAGGGCTCTGCTTGATCAAAGGTATCGGCGCGGAAACCACCTGCTGCTGCGAGTCGTTGTAAATTCGGTACATCAGCACCAAGCTCGAGACCTTCCTGCGATTGGCGATCACGCACCATAATATCACGCGCTTCGGTGAGTCCGACTAAACTAGGATCATCACTGCTGACCCGAACGCGCCAATGTCCTTCACCTAAGCCGTCTAATTTCGTGTGATATAAAGCATCCGCATCGCCGACAGGCGCTAATTCTAAAAGACGTTCGCTACCGATTATGTCCTGTCCATTTTCATCTAAACGCACTACCTGCGCGTGAACGGGTGCGGTTATCGCTTCACCATTTTCTGTACGAATACGCACACGCACTTCGGCACTATCGCGCGGTCCCATTAAGGTGCGATCAACCGCCATTTGTAATTTTGCATCTTTACCACGCAGACGCATACCTAAACCCCAACGAATTGCTTGTAACCAAAATGCTTGATGCACACGATCACCGAGTCGATCACGCCACCGCCATGATTCATTTGAGCCCATCCATAAAACACGTCCGGCACCAAAACGCATGGTCGCTACCACCGGGGTTTGCTGATCATCTTGCGAGGTTAATAAAACTTCGGCACCATCTTTTTTCATCACACCACGAGCAATCCACTGCAGCGGTGGTAAGGCTGGCCATAATTTTACATTTAATGATGGGTCATTGAGCACCGCCGTAATAGGATGATCATGTCCCGTTTCGGTTAATGTCATAGTTGCTGGCATTGATTTGCCCGCATCGGTGACAATGCGCACCGGTAAAATATTTGCGATGCCGCCTAATGCATACGAGGCTGGCATGCCGTGCGGACCAGCGATGGCGATGACAAATCCACCGCGCCGAGAAACAAAGCGCTCTAAACGTTGTTGATCTTCAGCATTAATTTCACCCGGTGCTAAATCGCCCAGGACCACCACATCAAAACTATCTAATTCGGTTTGGGTTGGTGGTAATAATTCTGTTTCACCACGCGGTTGACGAATGGTGTGATAACGCCGCACCACTTCGACACGTTGATCGCGTTCAAATAACGTCACTAAATAACGGCTATCCCAACGTGGCGTGTGATCGATTACTAAAACTTTGAGCGGATCATCATTAACGGTGACACTGCAGTCAGCTTGATTGTTGGCCAAACTCGCTTCGGTGTTTCGTTCTACTTTTTTATCGGTTGGTAGTGAGCTGCCAAAAGGCGCTAAAAATGTATTCGGTATTGGGCGTTCAATGCGACCATCTGGTAAGGTCCATCCAACGGTCAAATGCGACCCGCCGCCCCCCTGTTTGTGGCGCATTTCAATATAATAAGCTTGGCCTTTTTCTAATATAAGAGTGTCTGATTGTTGCGATTGGAATCGATCGTACACACCAGGATCGGTATAACTGACGACTTCAGCCACCTTCTTTTTCAGCTCTGGATCAGAATTCGTCGACACCCATAATTCGGCTTGGTCGTCTCCACTAATCCAGAAACGGTAGGGTCCGCTTATTTGTGGTACTAAATAGCCACGAATAAGTGACCCGGTTTGTTCTTTTGCTTCAGAAAAATGCGATTGTGCTAAAGTCTCTTTACTATCCGCACGACCCTCTTTAAAAGCAGGGTGATTTAATAATTCATTTAAACTTTCTCCATTAATATTATTCCAAATTTCACGCAGCAATCCTGCGCCCGCAATAATATCTGCGGAGTTAGTTTGTAATGATTCAATGCGCGCTTGGAAATGATGGGAACCAGCTTCTGCGTCTGGAAATTCAAAGCGTTCGGTTTGCCACACGCCCGTTGCCTTAATAGTACGTTGCTCCATTTCTTTGCCATCACGCAGCAGTACTAAATTCCAATCAGTATCATCATAACCACTAATGCGTAAGCGCACATCTAAACGAATTGTTTCACCGCGAAATACTTCTGGTGGCGCTTGAATTTCTGACACCACTGCGTCGCGAACTGGCCCTGGATCACCGACGGCAACGCCAGCCACAACCGCACCGCGCGCGCTTAATGCACGAATCGCAGGCACTGGATCAACACCCGCCGTTTGACGTCCATCAGATAAAATAACCACCGCACCCACATGCCGTTGATCGCCCCAGGAACGCGCCAAAGTCGATAACGGGGTGGCATAGTCTGTTGATCCCTGTCCGTTTTTTCCCTTTATGGTCAGTGGATCTGTTATGGGTGTCAGTTCACCATCATCCATAACATGCCAGGTAATTTCGGCATGTTGTTGCAAGATCGGTGCTAAACGTTCAGTTGCCATGGCGGTGACACGATCAAGACGTGACATGGTGCGTAATTTATCCAAGCCAGCTTGGACCGCTTCGTTTCCGGCTTCAATTAATTGTTTATCGCTAGTTTCTTGGACTGCATCTAAGCGAGGCAACATGGTCCGACATTTTGTAACCAAATCGTTCATCGCCGTGGTTAATATCTCTGGGCGATCTGAATTAACCTCAGGACGTTCTAGTTGCAATGTTGCTGCTATACGTGTCAGTAAATTATGGGCATCGGTAAATGCAGTTGCTGCTTCCGCGTCGCCAGCCATAAGCATTGCTAATTCTTTACCACGTTGCGCGTGGCGTTCGGCTAAGCGAATTGATTGATCACGATTAGCCGGTTGGCGTCCCGCAGTCCATGATTCTTGCACGGCTACTAGTGCGGCAGTTAAGTACGGTAAATCGGCAATCAGCGCATGTAATTCCCGGCGCGCACGACGCGCGCCATCAGGGCGTAATTTTCCATCAACTAAACCAAGGGAAACCGCTTCATCTAATTGGCTGGCAAGTGGCTGTTGTTCATCTTTTACCGCCATCGAACCAGAACGATCAACTAATAAAGCCACAATCGGTAACTGACGTTCAATGGCAGTGCGCGTCCAGGTTGGCTCTAATAAAAATAATATCACTATAACAATAACAGCACCTCGCATCCAAGTAAGCCCGCGACGCGTAATGGTGGGCAAACGGAACATTTCAATGCGCATTAATTTAATAATGCCCCAGCCCGCGCAGGCAGCGAGTGGAATAATTATCCACCACGCTAAACCAATAAACTCAAAGGCAGAGGTAACATCGCTGTTCATAGTAACAGCTCCGATAACTGACGGCCTAATATAAAAGTGTGAGTAGACGTTATAACCATCACGCTGCCTTTCGAGCTACATCAATGCTGGCTGCACGTTCGTTACTAATCATGCGTCTGGTTAACAGCGTTTCCGCAAATAATAAAATAACACAACAGGCAATTAACCACCGTGATAATTCAAACGAGGTAATACTGCCTTGTGCAAATAATGGTGCTACGCGTGCGGGGCGATCAACACGGTGCACCTGCACGTTGCCAAATGCTTGTTGGAATTCATCGGCATCAATCGGGGTTAATTGCGATTCGCCGCTATCGATTGCGACGGCATAACGAATGACTGATGGCGGTGTACTTACCCGAACTTGATAGACACCAGGTTGAACTAAGGGTTCACTTAATAATGCGCGCTGACCTTCCCACGCCCCT
>JAHEDF010000070.1 GCA_024641365.1 Planctomycetota bacterium
GTGGGCATGGATTGCAGCCGCTTGTTTTGCGGTATTGGCTGGCTTTCTTGGTTGGTATCTATTTATAATAACTTTTACCATTCAACTTGCTGCTTTAGGATGGGCGCTTGGTTTTCAAATCGTACAAGCCACAACACCACATCTGCCCGTAGCGGCTTTTGCGGCTGGTGGACTCTGTGCATTAATTGGTGGCTATATCGGTTGGCGTTTAGCGGCTCTCGCAGCAATCGCGCAAACCATTTTACTTGGCTATATTGGTATAGTCGCTGGCATGGTCATTATCTGCCAACCAATTAATGACGGAGAACGCATCTTATTAGCCATACTCGTCGCACTTATAACTATTCCTGCCGGTTCGTGGGTGCAATGGCGGGCTCATAAACGTGCGCAGCTTACAAAAGAGTAATCGCATCAGGCAATTGGCCTGCCATTTTCATGATATGTTTTATTAATTACATAATTTTTCTAAAAAATAGCTTGGGTCATTGCGACCTAACCATTTTCCAGTAATTCATTTTCAAAAAACCTATGGCATGCTTGTGAGCTGATTCTTGCTTTAAGTGTAAAATGTCTTCAGCTAGGAAGCGATTGCCAGCAATGAATCAACAAGCGCAACAAATTCAGGAGCCATGTATGACTGTCGCTGATGTACAACGCCTTGCCGCAAATCCGAAAGTGGCAAAATGGCGCATAGGTTTAGCCACCTGGGTCGAATCAGGTCTGATACAGAACAGCATTATCGTATTAATTTTAATTAATGCTGCCATTTTAGGCATGGAGGCAACACCATTTGGTCATGGTGACATGAAGCCGTATTTAGTTATCGCTGATCATATTTGTCTGGGAATTTTTGTCATCGAATTACTGATAAAGGCGGTAGCTTATCGCTGGAGTATGCTGCGTAGTGGTTGGAATGTATTTGATACCTTGGTGGTGGTCATTGCGCTGGTTCCAGCATCGGGACCTGCATCCGTATTACGTGGACTGCGTGTGCTACGTGTATTCCGTTTACTCACAGCCGTGCCATCGATGCGGCGCGTTGTTGCTGCTTTTCTTCATGCTATTCCTGGGCTTGGTTCAGTCATGGCACTGATGAGTGTGTTTTTTTATGTCGCTGCGGTTATGGCCACCGGCTTTTTTGGCGAATCCCATCCGCAATGGTTTGGGCATTTAGGTAATTCGCTGTATACCTTATTTCAAATTATGACCTTAGAAAGTTGGTCGATGGGGATTGTTCGTCCCGTTATGGACCAACATCCCTATGCCTGGATATTCTTTATCCCCTTCATTGTCATGGCAACTTTTACCATCCTGAATTTATTTATTGGTATTATCGTTTCGACCATGCAGGAGTTATCCGCTAATGAAGCGGCTGATGCGCAAGAAGCTGCCGCTCAAAATGTTGACCTCCAAGAAAAAGTGGCGCCGAATATAAATGAACAATTAGTGCTTGCCGGAATTGCGCCTGCTGCGCCCGTCGAGGCCAGCGTGATAATAGAGCGTTTAGAACGCGATCTTGCTGAATTACGCCGACTCGTTGCACAGCCTCACGCACAAGAAGTAGCCAAATAATCCACGTTCTATTATAAATAATTTATTTTACGGCTCTGCTCTTTACCTCTTTTTATTGAAAGGGATTTTTTCCAGGATTTGCCGGTAACGGTGTTTTGAAAAAATGGTTATAAAAATAATATTCTTGTTGATTAATAGGTTGGCACATGACCCCAGGACGTTGTAAGGTATCCGCCCAGGTGGTTAACTGGCTTCGCAAGCGCTCGGCAATTTCCGGATGTGCAGCAATAACATTTTTACTTTCTGCCATATCATCTTTAATATGAAATAACCATTCCGTTTGATCGGCAAAGCGTAATAATTTCCAATCGCCAACACGCACCGCTGACTGTGACCAAAATCGCCAAAATAATGCCCGTTCAGCTAATGGCGTTCCTGCACTGAGTAATGGTAATAAATCCACGCCGTCTAATTCTGGAATCGCACCGATTCCAGCTAGATTCGTCACTGTAGCAGCAACGTCTAAACTAATGACGGGCGTATCGAGCACTTGACCCGCAGGAATTTTTCCTGGCCAACGCGCAAGAAACGGTACTCGTATCCCACCTTCACTCACCATGCCCTTTTCACCATTTAATGGCGTATTCATCGAACCATCCCATGCCCCACCTGAGATAGTTAATGGTAAATCGGTCATGGTTAATTTGAGCGGAGCACCGTTATCGCTGATAAAAAATATCAAGGTATTCTCATCAATTTTATACTGCGATAAAGTCGCCATGATACGACCCACACCATTATCAACCGCATTTATCATCGCTAACGCCAAGCGTCTGCGCTCTGGCATGTCACCAGGAAACTTTGCTAAATATGGTTCGCTGGATGCAAGTGGCACATGGGGTGCAAAATATGCAACATACAAAAAGAATGGCTTGGCGTGATGCTGAGTAATAAATTGAACAGCAGCATCACTTTGTCGATCTAATCTGTCGCCTGTCGTTTTAACAACTTGTAATTTATTAAATGTATTACCCGCCAAATCAAAGGTGGCTGAATAATTATTTAATTGTCCATTAAATACATGGTTAAAACCACGCTTATACGGATGATAATCCTGCGCTTTACTCGTATTCGCGTGTTCTTTTTTATCTGCCGGCGTGTCGAGATGCCACTTACCAACATGACATGTTTCATAACCAGCATTTTTCAATCGCTCAGCAATCGATATTTCGGAGAGCGGCAATTCTCCCAAGCCATTATGATCAAGGCCAAAACGCTGTTGATAGCGACCCGTTAATAATCCCGCACGCGACGGCGTACATTGTGGTGCCGTGACATAACCATTGGTAAATCGCACTCCAGTTTTGGCCATCTCATCCAAATGTGGCGTACGAATATCGTTTACATGCCCCTGACATCCGAGATCAGCGTAGCCCATGTCATCTGTAAATATGACAATAATGTTTGGGCGTTCTGACGTCCAAGTCGCACCCATACAGCACAATAAAATTATAATAAAACGCATACGTCACTCCATTCGCTTTAAGGCCTAATAATACACAACAAACATCCATTCAGCAACAACACAAAAGCATCAATTTCTTCCTAGTCGCCTCAACCAACTCTCCTAATTTTGCGAACCTCGTGTGAAAATCCGACATATCGCAACGTCTAACGAGTTAGCTGTCGAAATATAACTTGCAGCTACATTGCCTTGCCTCGGCTGGCCTAAGCAGATCATGTCCACGCATGGACGGTATTGCCGAAAATAAAGAGCAGGCGCTGCGCTCACACCTCGCATCAATGTCGGAAGTGATGGTCGCATTTTCTGCGGGTGTCGACTCGACCTATTTATTAGCGGTCGCTCATCAGGAATTAGGTGATCGCGTTTCAGCAGTTACCGCTGATAGCCCCAGTTTGGCACGAACCAGTTTAGATGAAGCGGTTCAATTTTGTCGTGAATACAATATTCGTCATCATGTTATCAAAACCGATGAATTTGAGCAAGAAGCCTATCTCGCTAATGACGGCAATCGTTGTTACCATTGTAAGGCGGCATTAATGAAGGCGATGCATGGATTAGTGACAGCCACTGCACCAGAACGCGGATCGGTCGCATTAGTAATTGGTGCAATTGCTGATGATCTTGGCGATCATCGCCCAGGCATGATCGCCGCAAAAGCAGCCGGTGCACAATGGCCGTTAGCTGATTTGGGATTTAGCAAACACGATGTCCGCGAACGATCACGCGTACTGGGTTTATCAACCTGGAATCGCCCGGCAGAACCCTGTTTATCAAGTCGTATTCCCTATGGCGAACGTGTGACGGTTAATAGTTTACGCATGATTGAGCAGGCTGAAAAAATAATTAAATCAATCGGGTTTCCAATTTGTCGTGCTCGACATCATCAATTAGACAACACCCAACACTTTCGTTGCCGCGTTGAAGTTCCACTAGCGGATATTCCTCGCTTAGAACATGTACGTGAAAAATTAAACACAGCTTTACTTGCCATAGGTTATGAATCTGTCACCATTGATCCCGATGGATTTAAAAGTGGCGGATTTAATGCGCTGTTGTCCACCACCTCCACTCAAGCACCCACATGAATGATACCTTAAATCTCGATTTCGATCGGCATCGTCGCCAAGGTTTTCCAGAAGTGATTTTTGGACTAGGTAAAACCGTTGCTGAAGTTCTGCGCGCAGCAACGCATTTAATGGATGCGCATGGGAAAGTACTGGTCACCCGCGCTGAACCTGCTGCGCTTAAAGCGTTAGCGGAATCATTTCCAAATGGTCACGTCTATGAACGCAGTCATTGTTTTGCACTGGGATTGCAAGCACCCCATCTCGGTCCGGTTGCCGTTGTCAGTGCAGGGACTGCGGATGAGCCCGTTGCCGAAGAAGCCAGCGTGACGCTGTTAGCACGCGGCGTACGGGTCGAGCGTTTTCACGATAGCGGTGTTGCTGGCATTCATCGCATCATGAAACATTTAGATGCGATAAAAAAATGCGTCGCGGTCATTGTCGTCGCTGGTATGGATGGCGCATTACCGTCAGTTGTCGGTGGCTTAATTGATATTCCTTTAATTGCCTGTCCCACATCCGTTGGTTATGGTGTTGCCAGCGGTGGACACACGGCTTTGCATACTATGCTCGCGAGCTGCGCAGCCGGAGTCACTGTGGTTAATATTGATAATGGTTTTGGCGCTGGTTTTGCTGCCGCCACAATTGCTCATCTCGTGGAACGTACGCGTACCAACACATGAATACCATCTTATTATTAATTGCCTCAAATGTTTTTATGACCGTGGCGTGGTATTGGCATTTAAAGGCACCCGCCGCCTATCCTTTAATTGGTTTTATTCTCATTTCCTGGCTCATCGCCTTACCAGAATATTGTTTAGCGGTGCCGGCAAATCGTATTGGCCATATCAGTTTAGGCGGTCCCTTTACCGCTCCGCAATTAAAATTAATTCAAGAGTCTATAGCGCTTATTATATTTATGGTATTTAGTTTGGTGGTTTTAAAAGAAGCGCCACGTTGGCAGGATTATGTCGGCATGGTGCTGATTATGGCGGGATTAGCCGTGGCATTATCTGGTCGCCATATATCACATGATACGAAACCACTGCAACCATCATCAGTTTCAACGTCAGCATCTGATACAAAGAGCACGCCGTTATGACCATAACGCGTTGGGGTATTTTAGGCACGGGTGGCATTGCACGTAAATTTGTAGATGGACTACAATTAATTAATGACATATGTCCCGTCGTTGCGGTTGGTAGTAGAAGCCGTGAAAAATCTCAAGAATTTTCACAAGCATTTCCTAACCATACGACTATGCGCGCTTACGATTCCTATCAGGCCGTATTGGATGACCCGCAGGTTGATGTGGTCTATGTTGCCTTACTAAATCACCAGCATGCGGAATGGTGTATAAAAGCCGCACAAGCTGGAAAACATGTGCTGTGCGAAAAACCAGCTGCGATGACTGCGCATGAATTAGAGACGGTGCTCTCCGCAGTAAAAAAAGCTGGCACATTTTTTATGGAAGGATTTCTCTATCGTTGTCATGAACGCTGGAGTGAATTACGCCGCCTCTTAGCCGATGGTGTTATTGGTGATGTGCGCATAGCGCATGCCTCATTTTGTTTTTATGCACCGACCGTTGAGCGCTTATTAAAAAAATCCTTTGGCGGCGGCGCATTAATGGATGTTGGCTGCTATCCCGTTTCGTGGCTGCGCTGGATCATTGGTGCTGAACCGCAATCCACTTCCTGTCATGCGCGATTAAATGACGACGGGGTTGATTTAACCACCAGCGCAACCTTATATTTTCCAAACGGTGTTATTGGCACGGTGCACACCAGTTGTGAAGCGCACCGTCATATTATTGCCACACTTATCGGTAGCACAGGTCGCATTGATATTACCGAACCATGGCGATCAACGCCTGGAGAATCGGATTTTATTATTAGCAAAAACAACCACACCGAAACAACCACCATTCCAGTAGTAGACGATGGTTTAAATGCCTACGCTCGTGAAGCGTTAACGGTTCATACCTATCGTGATCAATGCCAAGCGCCAATGATGACCTGGGATGATAGCCGTGCCCAAGCGCGGTGTTTGGATACATTGCGCCATCAAGCTGGCATCTATTGGGACGGTGAGAAGATTAATTAACCCCAGAGAGCGCAGAGATAAAAAACTTGTTTATGTATCTTAATATTATGGCTTATTAACTATAATTAGTCTAGTTCATAGAGCGTATTACAACAACTTTATCATTAATTCCTCTGCGCTCTCTGCGTCCTCTGCGGTAAATCTGTCTTTAATACCTATAGCACAAAGCGAATATCGAGCGTGCGCATCCAGGTATGCAAGCCAGCATCTTGTATGGGCAGTACGACCGCATCACGTCCGGTTTCATTGTGATGCGAATGCCACCAGCCGGGCGGCGTGGTAAATACCGCACCGCTTTCCCAATCAGCACGAATGGGATTTTTTACCGTGCCATCGGCGTTTAATTCAGGACCCATTAACGTATACGTGCCTGGTTCAGCCGTGATACATAAATCCAACGCCACTGAATTATGGCGATGCGGTTTTTGCCACTGATTCGCAGGTAGTACATTTAATAATGACCATAATAAATGGGTAATGGTCATCGTCTGTGGCGTGGCTTCATTGCCTAATAAAATGCCCATGCGATTACGTTCTGCTGCACCAGGTTGTTGGCGCACTTTCTCTAATTCTTCATATAAACGTTCACGACGAAACAACGTTGGCTTAAAGCGTGGCACACCTGGTTGCACGCCTAAATAATTAAGCAGCGGCTCGTCATGCACCCAATAAATAGCTGCATCCGTTGTTGCTTTGTGGTCGACTTCAACACCCATGGGTAAAACAAATAAATCACCCTGACTCCAATCAATTGAACCAAAACTAGCAGTGCTTTTTCCGCTCCCACTGATTACATAAAATAATTGTGACGTCGCTGCGGCTTGGGTATCTAAGGTTTCCTTCGCTTTAATTCGTAAAAAATTAGCCATTAAATTAGGACTGGTCGCCTGCCAACGAATGCCAAGTTTTTCAGATAAATCAAAAGGGATGATACCCGTTTCACCACTTTGATGTAGCGCTGCCGGATAAACCGCAAATGGCATTGGCTCCATATTTGGGTTGGCGGCGGCGGTATATTCATAAAAACGCACGCCCCCTTCCCAATCCATGGACGTGCGTTTGCGATATTGCGCGGTCAATGTTTGTGGTTCGTTTTCTTGCGACATTGCGACCTCACAGTTCTACGGTTCAAACTGTGTTTACCCCACTTCTGCTCATTGCCAAGCCAATCTATGCGCAACTGACTCAGTACTTTTTCGCATAATACTGAATTACATCAATTGAGCATGGTTTGTTGTCTATTTCCGCTCACCGACGAGTGGGATTTTTGTCGTGTTCACGTCGAGTAATGGTCCTAGTTCATAAATATTTTTATAACCATAACTGTGCAGAGCCGTGTAGGTAGAAATATTTAGCGACGCGACTGCTTTCTTCGGAGCCATTGCCACTGGGGCCTGGGCAAAGTTGTTATTGCAATAAATTAAAATAATTTGGTTTTTATCTGGCAACATCTGCGCAAGTGAGTTTTCGTTTATATCTGGAAATGGCAGATTGATGGCACCTTCAATATGTAACAATGCAAACATGGCTCGACTACGCGCGTCGAGAATGACCACCCCAGATTGTTTTGCCATTTCAATGAATTTTTCTTCCGATAAACGCTTATTGGCGCGTAATTCGCTCGCTTGTGTCGCCATGGTTAAATAGCCATCATAGTCAATGCGAAGATTTACTGTTCTCCAGTCACCTGAAACTGGTGGCTCATAATTTGGATCGGCTGCTCGCACAGACCCAACAACTACAAATAAGCTAATAAAAATAAGTAGTGGTAAACGAAACATGGGTATCTCCTAGACAACTAGTATGGTTGCTAGAAAAACTCTGTGTGTAACGACTTTGTAAATTAGAATCGTTGTTTTATTCGTATTTATTTCTCACATTTAATTAGCCTAAAATGGCAAGAGTGACCCATATGCAAGGGTGAAGCAGGTTGCCGAAGGCAATTATTCCAAAGGAATAATTCCTGCGAAACAAGACGAAGCATAGCAGCGCTTTGTTAGGATGGTGGAGTGGGGCAGCCGCGGGCTGAGGTCGCCATCAATTATGGCGACCGACCCACGAAACCGCAGCAGATGGGGTGCTATTGCCTTTTTAGAATTATTTGCGACCCCGAACGGTAACAACCCAATCATCTTTATCCTTTTGCTCGCACTTAACCACATCGCCCAAAAATGCTGCCATTACCGCTGCATTCGTGGTGGTATGTTCCGTCGGAGCAACCGTACGAAATTGTCCACCTGCTCCTAACGCCAAAGGTAATAATAACTGGTCAGCTAAGTGTTCGCAGACCGGCACCTCATTTTTTACATACCGTTTTACACCTTTAACGACTTCGTTCGCAACTTTTTCTGCGGATTTACGTAATTCACCACAAGCACTGATCACCGTAGTAATCTGTGCGTAGCGCAAACGAGCAACGAGCATATTCCCAGGGCCATCGGCAGCGACTTCGCGTTCGTCGACCTCATCGTGACTCCAATGTAAACCGTGTTTAATAGCGGTCGCTTCACGATGTGCGATATGCGCTGGAATATTACTAATTAATGATTCGGCATGACGACCAATTACTTTGCCACGTTCCAGCAAAGTAAGTGGAGTCGTTGGTGCACCGCCATGAATTACCGCACGAATTTTCCCACCGCCAGCGGGATAAAAACCATGACGGATTAATTCGACACTCGCGCTCAAACCCATGCGGTGTAGGAGTGGGAAAAAACTATCAGACAAAAATTCAATTGGCGGCGCCATGCCATTATGCGTGCCGCCGCTAATGGTTACCGTCGATGTGCCGGACGCTTGTAATAAAATCGGTAAAATGGTTTGTAAGACCAAAGTACAGCTACCTGCCGAACCAATATCAAAATGATAATCGCCCGCCTGCGGTTGCTGCGGATGAAATACCAACTGACTACTTTTCAGCTCAGCGCCTTCAACCTGCCCGCCACATACACGTGCCGCCGCTTGCACGGCAACTAAATGCTGACGTTGTAAGCCAGGTTTTTCGCGCTTCGCACGAATATTCGTAATGGTCACAGGAATGCCTGTGATCGCAGCTAATGACAGCGACGTGCGCAATATTTGCCCGCCACCTTCACCTTGGGAACCGTTTATTGTTAACATGGATATGACTCAATTTACATGGAGAACCGAAGGACCGGAGGAAATCATTTTTTCATTATATGAAGGTTTTCGGGATATTGTGGATTAATTAGTCTTCGTAGACTTTTTGTAAAAGTTGGTACATTAAAATTACATAACAGACCGATAGGTAATCCTGATAATTTGAGGTAAGTAAGTAATTGTGCTTGATGTAAGCCAGTTAATTGTTCCACCGATTTCAGTTCTATTAGTACCGTATTTTCCACGAGCACATCGAATTTGAAAGTCTGTTCTAACATTTTACCACGAAAATGAACTGGAATTACCCCCTGGCGGTCAACGTTCATGTTAGCTTCCTGAAGCAATAAGCAGAGACACTCTTCATAAACAGACTCGAGCAAACCAGGGCCAAGTTCCCTATGCACGCTAACACAGCATCCAATAATTCGTTCGGTCAAACGATTAATTTCTTCTGGCTTCATGTTTACTCCGGTCCTCTGGTTCTCCATGTGAATCAAAGAATCAGCCCTTAACACAGACGACTTGCTTAAGCGTATGCACAATATCGACCAAGTCACTCTGTGCGGCCATCACGGCGTCGATGTCTTTGTAGGCCATTGGGGTTTCGTCGATGACGTCTTTGTCTTTTCGGCATTCAACGCCAGCGGTGGCTTGGACGTGATCATCGATGGTGAACATTTTTTTTGCTTTGGTACGCGACATAGTACGTCCGGCTCCGTGACTGCAGGAGCAGAATGATTCCGGATTTCCTTTTCCGCGCACAATATAGCTACGTGCTCCCATCGAACCGGGAATAATTCCTAATTCACCGAGTCCAGCACGAACCGCACCCTTACGTGTCACTAAACACGCTTTGCCAAAATGTTGTTCACGGGCGACGTAATTATGGTGACAATTCACGGCTTCGATCCACGCGGTAAATGGCGGAATTCCTGGAGTTGATTGCACCGCTTCGACGACGTGTTCCATCATGACTTGACGATTTAAGCGCGCATAATCTTGCGCCCATTCGACAGCCTCCACATAATCGCCGAATTTATCGGTTCCTTCCTCTAAATAAGCGAGGTCTTGGTCCGGTAAGTTCACTTTATGTTTACGCATATCTTGTTTCGCCAATTCAATGAAATAAGTGCCGAAACGATTACCGATGCCACGTGATCCCGAGTGTAATAAAAACCACACTGTATTGGACTGATCTAAACACACTTCAATGAAATGGTTTCCAGTTCCCAAAGTTCCTAAATGGTTAACACTGTTACCGCGATCTAAACTTTTATGCTTCGCACAAATTTTTTCATGACGAACATGTAAATGTTCTTTCCATAAATTTTGCGCACGCACCGGTATATCATGCCACGCACCGCGATCATTACGTCCACCATTATCAGTCCGTCCATGCGGCACGGCTTGTTCAATAGAGCGACGAATTTCTCGTAACGATTCTGGTAAATCATTCGCAGTTAACGAGGTACGCACAGCGCACATACCGCAGCCAATATCCACACCAACGGCAGCAGGAATAATTGCGCCAACGGTCGGAATGACTGATCCAACAGTCGCACCAATTCCCATATGCACATCCGGCATCACCGCGATATGGTGATGAATAAATGGCATACGAGCCGCATTAATTAATTGTGCGCGTGCCTCGGTTTCTAATGGCACACCGCGAATCCAGGCTTTGATTGGCTTGGCATCGGCGACGGTGATTAATTCGTGATTTGACATAATGTATGCTTCTTTAATTAAGTTGCTGCGGTGTGAGCAGTTGCGAGTGCCGCAGCATACAGTGCTTCGAGTTCGGTGTTCGTACCGTGTAAGACATCGCCTAATAAACGTGATTCTGCGACATAGGTCGCTATCCATGCTTTATCTGGGCAACGCGCACCTTCGATAAGATTATCAGCGCGATCTGCGAGTTTGATATATTTCGCACGCACGCTGATGGTGGCGATGTGTTCCCGATCCATGGCCTTGCGCTCAGCACGAGGCAATTCAGGAAATTGTTTGCTTGGATTGGTCACCATCTCAACCAAAGCAAAAGCATCGTCACCAATTATGCTGCGTAGGTGGTCCGGCGTTACCTGCGGACAATCTTCCAATACATCGTGACACCACGCGGCTGCAATTAATGCAACATCATCAGGAAAATGCTTTGCCAATGTTGCTGCAACACGTGCAGGATGGTGAATATAAGGACCGCCGTCATCATCACGCTCTTGTCCAGCGTGCGCTTCGTGGGCTAGCGCCGCAGCGCGAGTGATGAGTGGGTGTGTTGGTGTTTTCATGAGCATTATCTTCCACAATAAAGACGCGCTTCAATCGCGCAGGCCAAGTTTGCGTAATTCCTTGTAACTGAGTTGACGTTTGCGAACGATCTGTCGGACTGGTTTG
>JAHEDF010000513.1 GCA_024641365.1 Planctomycetota bacterium
ATAGGCGAGCGCTAATTGTTTTACCGTCTGCAACGCAACATCCGTACGTCCGGCTCCGGCAGATACACCATCATCAATTAACAAAATCGCGGCGGTTTTTCCGTCACGTGCGATTACATCGCCCCCTAAACCATTCCCGGTCCAACTGAGGTTGGGACGGGTTAAAGCCAAGGCTAAGCACGCAATAGCTAATATACGCAATAGCAACAATAATAAATTTTCTATTGATAAACTACGACGACGTTTTTTGAGCATCGCTTGTAAAAATCGCATCGCGCCCCAATCAATATTTTTTAAGCGGCGACGATGGGCAATATGAATTATGATTGGTGCAGCCGCTGCTGCTATGCCCCCTGCCAATGCGACGTTGAGTAATTCTATCATACTTTACGTCCGCATTTCCGATGGCGAACTTTCGCTTGCGGTTAAGACACGCGCTAATCCCAACGCTAAATCTTCATCAGTGCGCAAGGTTTCTAATTGCACGCCAATGGCATGGCATCCTTCGGCCAATTTATTGCGATGTTCACGTAAGGCTTCTTGATAATAGGCACGTACGCGGTCAGCATCTAAACGCAAACGTGGTTCATCTTCCAAACTAATAAATTCGATCATGCCCGTCATGGCAAATTTTTCTTCTTGCGGATCTATGATTTGAAAAATGCGCACGTCCTGTTTGCGATGACGCAATAATCGTAATGCCATGAGTAACTGTTCAGCGTCATCAAACGCGTCGGTAATAAGAATTACTAGGCCACGACGCTTTAAGCGCGCAGCGAGATCTTCTAAAACACGTGATAAAGCTGTTTCGCCACCCGCTTCGCGTTGCTCTAAATGTTCGAGCACCGTCATTAAATGTCCCATGGTCGAAGCAGGCGGTAAATGCGTGCGCACTTCGGTGTCACAAATTGCTAAGCCAATCGAATCACTTTGACGCACCATTAAAAATCCAAGTGCCGCTGCTAGCCAGCGTGCGTAATCTAATTTACTAATGTGTTTTTGACCATGATTAACAATGCCAGAACCAAAACCCATCGACCCGGATGCGTCGAGTACAATCGTCGCACGTAAGCGTGTTTCTTCTTCGTATAATCGCACATCATAGCGATCGGTACGCGCATAGACGATCCAATCTAAACGACGTAAATCATCACCCGGTTGATAGGGGCGATGGCCAGCAAATTCGACTGATAAGCCGCGATGAATTGAACGATGCTGACCAACTAACGCTGCCTCAACCGCTTGACGTGCTGCGACTCCCACCTTGCTGAGGCGTTGCAGTATTTGTTCTTGAACGGTGTTTTGCAGGGACATGTGCGCCTAAGTACTGAAGATTATTATTGTCGGTGGTGAATTATCCTTCCGCTGCAGCTGCGGCTTTGGGTGTCGTTTTTTTCGCGAAGTGGTTGATCAATCGTTCAATGACCATGTCGCTATTAATGCCATTCGCCTGCGCAGCAAAACTGCACACGATGCGATGACGGAGAACCGGTTTTGCTAATGCAATAATATCATCTGTGGTTACATGAAAACGCCCATGTAATAACGCACGTGCCTTACCGCCTAAAATTAATTGTTGTCCAGCGCGTGGACCAGCGCCCCATTGCAACCATTTCGTGGCGTCTTCAACATCAATAAATCCTGGGCGTGTAGCGTGTACTAAATTGACCACAAAATCATAGACGTGGTCAGCAACTGGCACTTGGCGCACCACGTCTTGTAATTGCACTAATTCGCGTCCGGTAAATAAACGATTTAAACGTGTTTTTGTGCTGCCGGTGGTGCGGCGTAATATTTGAATTTCTTCCTCTTTATTGGGATAACCAACTTTGACCATGAACATAAAGCGATCGAGTTGCGCTTCTGGTAATGTGTAAGTACCTTCTTGCTCAATTGGATTTTGCGTAGCGAGCACAAAAAAGGGATCTGGTAATTCATAGGTACGACCACGGCAGGTGACGCGGCGTTCTTGCATAGCTTCTAACAGCGAGGCCTGCGTTTTGGGTGGCGTACGATTAATTTCGTCTGCTAAGACAATATTGGAAAAGAGTGGGCCTTGTAAAAATTCAAATTGGCGACGACCGGTTTCGGGATCTTCTTGAATAATATCAGTTCCGGTAATATCGGACGGCATTAAGTCTGGAGTAAATTGAATGCGACTAAATGAGAGATCGAGGACTTGTCCTAAAGTTTGCACCATCACAGTTTTGGCGAGTCCGGGTACACCTTCGAGCAAACAATGACCACGACACAACACCGCTAATATGAGTTGCTCTAAGACGTCGGTCTGACCAACGATAACTTTTTGCATCTCTTCCAATAAGATTGTGCGCGCTTCCGCTAAGCGAGCAACAAGCTGCGCTTCATCCGCGCGGGCTGGAACCGTGGTGTTAGGCTGATTTGCTTGTGCAGCGAGTGCGTTATCATTGGCCATAATTGGGGCCTCCAGGGTGATAACGGCGTGTGTTTCCGGGTGTGACAACGCGTTACGCCAGCGTGCTACGGGTGTTAGACACTCTTTTTTTATGCGTCCGGAAGTCCGGAAGTCCGGAAGTCATATCTAAACATCATTTAAATTAATACGTAAAATTATTTTCGTACTGCAAAATTGTATTCGCTTCGCTCAATCATATTTAAATTACATTATTATAAAAATAATTAATTATTCACAAGACTTCCGGACTCCCGGACTTCCGGACGTACATAAGGACTTCCAGGCTCAATTATCCCCCTTCCCAACCTCAAGTTTCTCCCATCATAGACAGTAATGTCCGATGACCTTGATGCGTGGATGACTGCAGCGCGCGACCATGGCGACCAACAAGCGTTTGCCATGGTCGTGGAAAAGTGCCATCATTTAATTCGCGCTACCCTTTTGCGCGAAACGGCAGAACCAGAATTAGCAGATGAGATCGCGCAAGAAGCATTAACGCGGGCATGGGCTAAGCGCGAGCAATATCGTCCTGGGACCAGTCCTCGCGCATGGTTACTGACTATAGCTCGCAGTCAGTTGATGGAACACCATCGTCGACAAGATCGTGATCGCCGACATTTACGCGAATTAGTACGACAGGAGTTATTACGACAGGCACCACCCGAAGTGGACACAGATCAACAGGCTCGTTTGGCT
>JAHEDF010000514.1 GCA_024641365.1 Planctomycetota bacterium
AGTAATCGGCCATCGTGTGCTGGATGAGGCCACGTGACACAAATCGGGTGGCGGTCTGCGCGCAGCCACGATTTACCGTCAGTCAGCATAAAAGAACGCGCGTCCCACTGGAGTGGAAATGTCGGACTTTGTTGCAATAAATCTTGGATGACCAAATTAGACCGCGTGTTGCCAATTAAAATAAGGTGACGGTCGCGGTCTTTCTCAGCGGCGATATTTTTAATATAATCTGTATCGAGTACAGTAGAGGGGCGTCCATGCGCATGACTAATCCAGGCGTTAATAAAAGCTTTCGCGAGTGCTTGGTTTTCTTGTGCAGCGGCGACACTCTCACTTGTTCCAATTATAACAGTAAAAGGTTGGTTGGCATAATTACGGGTTGGGCCACAAGCTAAACCAAATGTTTTATTAAATGATGATGTAGTTGCGTGGTATTTATAGGGAGATCCATTTACCTGTATGTTTGCTCCAGCGATAATTTTTAAGCGAGCAATGCCAATTGTTTGTAATTCCGTTGATGATTTCCAAAATAAAGTTCCAGCAACACCCCACTCATTCATTTCTTCAACGATAACGGGACCGTAGCGACCTGGAACATCAACAATCCATTCTTGTGGCATGTGAGAAGCCGACATCGCAGCAATTTTTTCCCAGAACGAAGCATCTGCGGGTGTCCCAACTGTTTCAATGAGTGGTGTATTTGTTCGTGATAAACGTGATTGCCACGTCTGCGCATTTTCATCCAAAACCCCGCTAACCAGGACTGTCATTCCAGCTAAATGGGCAGGTCGCATACCCGGATGACGTAATGATAACCATTTATCGCGCTCGGCTAATACAGCGAGTTTTTGATTTAGTAATTCGGGGTTGTACAGCGCAAGCCCAGCAAATTGCTGCGGAGTTTGTTCCGCTAAAGCAATGGCACCATTCGCTCCGCCACCAATACCACAAACAATTAACGGGATAGATTTTAAACTTGGATCAGCTTGAGTGGCGATTGCCAGCGTTTGACGAGCGCGTTGTTGCGCCATTCCTGTCCACAAATTGTCTCCTGCCGGGTAAGCCTCAATTACTGCGACGTTATTACGATTGGCTGCATTTATCCATGCCGGAGGCAAAGATGGCCACGCACTTTTTCGCATTTTTGCATTTCCTGAACGCAACACGAGAGCCACTACCTGCGGTTTTTGTGAGGCAGGTGAATGAATGCGATATGGCTGCAGTGAATTGTCGATGGCATCACGATAAGCACGTAGGGGGCCACTTATTATTTTGGTGTTCATCCAGTCATCTATTTGTCGTTCTAATGTGTACAAATATTCGCAGGTATAAAGATTTGCTTGTCCCAGCATTAATTCGCCTGCTTGTTCAAACCATAAAGCAGGTAATGGATCTAATTGATGCTGGCCCTCAGACAGTAATTTATATTGTTTTTCAAGTGTCCGTTGAATGCTGATGGGAGTAGCTAAGCGCTTTTGTAGTGTTTGTATATCGCGCCGACGCTCATCACTTACCGTGATGCTAACTAATACCGGTTCTTGTGGAGCATGAAATTCTTTTAATCCGATAGCCAATTTAATCCCTGGCACTAATTGACCTAGTTTTTGTAGCGTAATATTTTGTTCAGCTAGGGTGCGCTCACTTTGCGTGAGCGCTATTTGCACGAGATAAGGACCATCATTAAAGCGTGATACGGGAATTGATCCGACTATATTTGCTCGCCAAATCGTACCTTTACGTGCGACTTGATCGGCATTTTCTAACGTAATCGACCACGGATCAGCGGCGATAAGTACATGCAGACTTAGTAAGTACAAAATCACAACATAGCGAACAGCCATCATGTTTGATTTTCAACCGCTTGCATAATAGACGGATATAAGGCTTGATATGCGACATAGTCTCCGGCGATGCGACCAATGCGTTCTTTAATAACTGTCCCTAACGGTTTAATGATGCGACCTGGCACACCAGCGACCAAGTGATGATCAGGCACATCCATATTTTCTGGCACCACGCAACCAGCGGCCACCAGAACACCTTGTCCGATAGTTGCGCCATCAAGAACGCGTGATCCCATACCTAACAACGTGCCTGAACCAATAGTGCATGCATGTGCAATTGCTCCGTGACCTAAACTGACTTCATCATGTAAGACGCACGGCAATTTTCTGCTTACATGCAGCACGCATAAATCCTGGACATTACAACGGGCTCCTAAAATGACGGCATTAATATCCGCGCGTAATACGGCTCCAAACCACACTGAACAGTCTGGACCAAATCGCACATCACCAATAAGGGTTGCGTTGGGAGCTAAAAATGTTGGACGTTGCGGCATGGTGCCATTAATGGGGAGAATAACCGGCATAGTCGGCAGCATCGTCAGCAATTTACATGGCGAAAGCGGCCAATCGCATGCGGTTATGCACACAATCATCTACTCATGACTGGGCATAAATGAGTAGAAATTCTGCCGCCGAGCGCGCGCCAATGTGTCTAATCATGGTTTTCCTACGCGTTATAACTCATTGTAATATAAGCCACTTGGCTGGTATGCTTGCGCAACAATTCGGCTTACGTACTTGGCACCTGTACGCGAACGCGCATGATTCCGCACCATGCCCACGACCCTCTCAAGCCTTGCCACCGACCCAGCTGCCATCAGTAAATTGGCTGATGCCATCATTGGAGGTGCTGAAATCACCGCCGCGCAAGCACGGGAATTGTTAGATATTGAGCCCAACAGTGAAGCGCAGCACACGTTAATGGCTGAAGCACGACGCATTCGCCAGCATTTTTTGGGCAATAAAGTAAAGTGCTGTTCGATATTAAATGTGAAGGCCGGTAATTGTTCTGAAAATTGTTCGTATTGTGCGCAGGCGTCAGGCCAAGCCAACGTTGATTATAAAAAACATAAATGGTTACCAGAGGAAGATATCCAAATCGCAACGCATAGCGCGCAAGCAAACGGCGCCGCTGCATTAGGTTTAGTCGCAGCGTGGTGGGGCGTAAAAGAGGGCAGTCAACTAGATATGGTGTGCGACGCGGTCGAAAAATTTTCACAAAATGGTAAAGTGCGTGCAGATGTAAATTTAGGTATTTTAGAAAGCCAAAATTGTGCCGAT
>JAHEDF010000515.1 GCA_024641365.1 Planctomycetota bacterium
AACATATCTATTACAGTCTTGTCAAATAAGCGACAAAATCATTCTCCAAATATTCTGCCCAGCGCACTAAGATCTTTCGCATTAATCGGTCACGTGCGACTGTGTCGGTTAGTGAGCTAGAACGTAATGTTATGGTGATGCCGCCCAAATTTTTATTATCTCCGGTTTCAACAATGCTGCGAAATGTTCCATCTAGTCGTTCCATGCCATCAACCATTATATGGTTACTACTTAAGGTGAGCTTTAATCGCAGCGTTGGATTATCTGCTCCTGGAGTAATGCTAAGTCCAATATTAGCACAAGTCGCAATCAATTGTGGTAGAATTGGATCTAAATCTGGTGCTGCCACAATATCGACGGTCACCACGCTTAATACGCGGGCTAAATTTTCTCGCATAGTTGCAGAAGTAATAGGTGCATTTGCTAGGTAAGCGCCTGGCTTAGCAATTTGTAAATGCTTCGCCTTTTCTTCACGTTCATTTACTAATGGCATGAGCCGCTGATGGAGTCGCGCCACTGAACCAATAGGGTGAATGAGCGGATCAATTTCAGGTTCTTGGTCATGGCTAGCTAAAACAGAAGCAATTTCGTCATCAAGTGATTTAATGCGAGTGAGCAGTGAGGTGGCCCATGCTTCACGATTGAGCGCAACTTGCACATATAAACAATGCTCAGTTTCTTCCTGTTTAACCACGGTAATGCCGGGTAATTCTAAATGGTTGATGCTTACCCGAGGTCGACTGCCAATTTCATCTTCCAAATCAATATCATCTTGATCATCGCTACGAATGACAATGTGTAATTGCCTAGCTATATCTTGCTTGCCTTCAGCAATCGCTGTACTGCGATTCTTTTTTAAATCCGTTCCGACACCATACACATAGGTTGAATTAATTGGTGGCTGAAGAACCCATGGGGGAATTGTATTTTGCGGTACTTCAATTCGTTCGGGTCCACGTCCCTCCCGATAAGGAGGCTCACAACTGGTAAGCAATAACATGCCACCAATAAGAATAGCCAATGCACCGTGTTGGCGAACGACGAGATGTAGTGAGTTAATTCTCTTAGCATGAGTAGTCATCATTGCGAACTCCACAAAGCGGCTTGTGGCCTTACTGAGCAGGACTGTTAATAGGCATACCAATAGTTGTGATGTAGACCACTGCTTGTTCATTGGGAATTCCGAGCAAGCGATTTACATGATCATCAAAAAAACCGCCAATACCGCTTGCGCCTAAACCATCAGCTAAGGCAGCAAGGTCAAGACGTTCACCTATCATACCCGCATCTAGATGCAAATAGCGATAGGCACGTTCACCTTGATAGCGTACAGCTTGCTCTAAATCCGTGGTATGAAAAATTACTGCAGTCGCATCACCGCCCAATTCTTGGCCGAGACACAAAAATTGCACAGCATTGCGTGGGCACTCAGCTTTAATTAAGCGCAGTTCATTGCTGTGAGGTGCGTAATAATAGACACCTGTTGCTAAACCATCGATCGAAAGAACAGCGACAAAGGTCATTAATAAACTGCGATCAAAAGCGGGTTGTTCGCCTAATCGTACGGCGTCTGGCCGATAAGCGGTCGACATGATGCGTGCTAATTGTTCCAACTTCATTGATGCACGACGATAACGACGTGTACTGCGTCGGCGTAGAATCGCCGTTAAAGGATTTTGTGCTAAGGGTACATTTGCATGTGGGAGTGCTAATGATTCTCCGCCACGTAATCCATAACGTTGCTCTAAAATATCAGCCTGATTTTCACCACGAGGGACCACAGCAGGCCGATTTCTATCGAGCACACTTGCTTGATGTAAAGCTAATAATGATGCATCATCAATTTCTTTTTTTACAATATTACTTGGCAATGCTGACCATTGCGGCCGTTCACTTGGTCCCTGTGTATTGAAAGCAATAACAGCTAATGCACTTTCTTCTTTTTGTTCCACTCGCAGTAGCGTATTAAGATCATCATCGCAAAAGGCAGCAGTAAGACTGGAGCGTAGTCCTAAAGCGTGTGCTGCTAATGTTGCATTCGCTAAAAGGTGACCCGTATCTAATAATATACGGCGATAAGCTCGTTCTCCATAACGCCAAGAGCTGCGCTTAAATACACCGGAAATAATAAATAATATCGGAGCATTTGTTATGGCCGCATTACCATAACAGGCTGCAGCGACATTATCGGCTACGTCGCTGCCTGGCCATAATGGTATAAGGCGATGATGTGCAGGGTCATAACCATAAAGACCAGGGTCACTATCGGGACATTGCCGAATGACGACATATAATTCAGCTGGATATAATCCACCAGCAGATGGAGCAGCGCGTAATAATAAATTATGTGGTTCGTTTGGTACGATGCCCGTAACGCCGTAGGTAAAAAAAATCAGATGACTGAGTGTCGCTAATGACAACTCCCCATTAACCTGTGCGTGTGCATCGGCATCTGCTGGACGACCTGTAAACGGATTGGGATCAAATGGTAAATAATCAGCGAGTTCGACTGGGTCGCGACAATCATATTCTTTGTAGGGAATAGGTTGTTGCGACCAGTCTAAACCACCGCTCTGAGCAATTGTTTCAGGGCGATATTTCGTCGCTTCGTGGTAGGTGACCGCGGTCGACATACAATTTAAAGCCTACAAGGAAAATTAACTTTTGGCTACTTGTTGAGCAGGCGGTTGGTCGCCTTGGTTGTCAGCTGATTGTGTGACCATACGACCTGGTTCAAAAGGGATCAGCGGTAAATTAGCATGCATGCATAAATTATTAAGCTGCGCCATAATTTTGCCGGTGCCTAATACCATTAATTGTTGGAAGAACGGATCATTTTGACTGGCCTTTGGATCAAAATGTTTGTCCGTAGTAAACAAGAAACGCCAACCGCCGCGTGCAAAGGGTTGCTCAGATTGACCAATAAATAAAGCAAAGGCAGCAACCGCTGTATGCATGGTGCCATCTGGACTGGACGGTAAAAAATGCAGCTGACCAGCAGCGCGAATCTCACCCAACCCTTCGCGGGAAGGTGGTTGCTGAATCATAATGCCATCAAGAAAGTCGCGACTGATGTCAAATTGCATTGTTTTTCCTTGGTTTCTCCGGCTGATCTGCGCGGCGGC
>JAHEDF010000516.1 GCA_024641365.1 Planctomycetota bacterium
GTAATGGAAGCATGGGATACCATACGCACGCCACCAGCAACTAATTAATTATAAGTAAATAGCCATAAATCTTTTTTATGCCCTCGTCATGGGCTTCGCATAGGTATATTATTTTCGTATAGTCCCGTACATAAAAACATGGAGCTGCATGAATTTATTCGTGCTAGCATCAGTCAGGAGGCTTTATGTCCACACCGACTATTTACATTGAAACCGGATGTATCTGCTGCCAAGCATGTGTCACCACAGCACCCGACGTATTTATTATTCCTGACGACACCGCTGAAATTAAAGGCGCTGTTCGCAGCGATGGCATCACTTCACGAAATTATGTCGAACGCGCACCACTCGTACCCGATGTCGATTGGGATATAATTGACGAAGCCATTGCTGGTTGTCCGATTGAGATCATAAAAATCGTCGCGTAAAATACCATCTCGAGTCTTAATAGCATCATACTACTACTTGGCGCACAGCATTAAACGCCATACGGTATCATCATGCACATGATCATTGAAGATCACATTCGTATTAATGCCGAACCATCCGCGGTTATGGCTATACTAAAAAATCCAGAGAACTGGCCGTCATTTGTTGAAAAAATTGAATCGCTTTCCTATACAAACGACGTCTACAGTGGCGTCATTCGGATGGGCAAAACAAGGCGCTTTCAGTTTACCGGGAAAATTATCGACATTATTGAGCCAAACGACATGAATAAAATAGGTCGCGTGGAATTAGAAATCAGTTTTCGCGATGAGCACCACGCACACGAACAACTCGCCACTATTGTTTACCAAACGATGGCATCACCACAGGGCACTGACGTCAGAGAAATAATTCACTATCATAATCACATCAATTTTGTGCTGTGGCTACTGATGAAATGCATCATGATTTTTGGACGCAAAGTGGAGGCATCGAATTTAGATAATTTAAAGGCGCTCGTCGAAAAGACATCCTAACGCTCAATGCTGTTCACGTGAGCTGAATGAGGGCAAAAAACATACTAGTGAACAGTATCTGCCCAAAACATGTGTGAAAAAATAATCTCTCATTAAAATCCGCAAACGGAGTTCATATCCAAGGCGCACGATACGATGGCATAGCAGCGCAATGTCGAGCATCGTGCAACGCAGGAGATGAGCCCGTACTGCGGATTTGAGCAAAAGTTAGGGCTTTTCGCGTTGCCAATTGTCGGCATTCTGCGCCTCCCCAAGGACACCCTATGAACTGGACCGCCATTGATCGCTCATACGACGATATCCTTTATCACCACATGGCTTTTGAAACAGGTGTGGTGGCAAAGCTGACCATTAACCGTCCGGAAGTGCACAACGCGTTTACACCAAAAACTATTCAAGAATTGCGCAATGCCTTGCAACATGCGCGCGATGATAATGCCGTTGGTGCCATAATTATAACCGGCGCTGGTGGCAAAGCATTTTGCTCCGGCGGCGACCAACGCGTGCGCCAACATGGTGGCTACGTTGGCGGTAAAGATGGCGACACGATTCCGCGCTTAAATGTTTTAGATTTGCAAAAAGAAATACGTTCCTGTCCAAAACCAGTCATCGCAATGGTGGCTGGTTGGGCAATTGGTGGCGGACAAGTTTTACATCTCGTTTGTGACATTTCTATTGCTGCTGAAAATGCTCGCTTTGGACAGACGGGTCCACGCGTTGGTAGTTTTGATGGTGGGTTTGGCGCTAGCTTTTTAGCGAGTTGTGTTGGACAAAAAAAAGCCCGTGAAATTTGGTACACCTGTCGCCAATACACGGCGCAACAAGCATTGGATATGGGTTTAGTCAATGAAGTGTGGCCACTCGAACAGCTCGAAGAAAAAACCTTGGCCATGTGTCAAGAAATGTTGCAACACAGTCCGCTCGCCATGCGTTGTTTAAAATCCGCCTTCAATGCCGACCTCGACGGACAGTCAGGCGTGCAAGAATTAGCCGGCAATGCCACATTACTATTTTACATGACTGAAGAAGGCAAAGAAGGTCACAAAGCCTATTTAGAAAAACGCAAACCAGATTTCACAAAATACCCGCGACTGCCATGACCATTCCACCGTCCGGAAGTCCGGAAGTCCGGAAGTCCGGAAGTCCTGGTGGCGAAGACACGCTCGCTAATCACGGTATTTCCGCGCAAAAAGAAAACCCTACGAAGTCCGAATTAAATCAGGACCACGAGACTTCCGGACTTCCGGACTTCCGGACTTCCGGACGCCAAGTGACTTCCGGACGCATCAAAGCGTGGTTGCTCGCTACGCGCCCCAAAACTTTAGCCGCGGGTGCTATTCCGGTCATTGTCGGCACAGCACTCGGAGCCACATTAGTCCCTGTCCATTGGTTAGCAGCACTGGCTTGTTTCGTTGGTGCACTACTTATTCAAATTGGTTGTAACTTTGCCAATGATGCCTTTGATGCGTTAAAAGGTGCGGATACGAAAGAACGCATTGGTCCTCAACGTGCCGTAGCCAGCGGACTTATTTCGGCACGCGCTATGTTAATCGCGACCGCTGTAGTTTTATTCGTAGCGTTTTTAATTGGGCTCTATTTAGCGACACTTGCTGGCTGGCCTATTTTTATTGTTGGCGTGGTGTCGCTTATCTGTGCGGTTGCTTACACGGCTGGGCCATTCCCCCTCGCGTATGTCGGACTCGGCGATCTTTTTGTATTAATATTTTTTGGCTGGGCTGCGGTTTTAGGCAGCGCCTACGTGCAAGCTGGTCCGCATATCGCAACGCAAATTATTCCTTTTCATTTTCAGCTCAGCCACAGTTTTGGTCCATTTCAAACGCTGAATAACATTTCTACTTTCGAAACAGTCACGTTAGTTGGCGGCATGCCCCTGTGGTGGTTGCTCGCAGCCAGCGGTGTTGGTTTACAGGCGACAGGCATTATCGCGGTCAATAATCTGCGCGACATCGCTACGGATTCCGTCGCCGGAAAACGAACGCTGGCTGTACGCTTAGGTGATCGCTTGACTCGCGTCTATATTGTGCTCGTGCATGTGATCGCGACTTTCTGTCTTGGGTTTGCTGCTAACCTTGGTGGTGGTGGATGGTTATGGCTAAGCCCCGGAGTTGCAGGCGTAGGCGGCCTAGCA
>JAHEDF010000517.1 GCA_024641365.1 Planctomycetota bacterium
TTCATAATACGAATAACATTTTTTGCTTCGTTTGGGGCTTGTCCGCCCTTGCCATGAAAGCATAAAAATAAGCCGAGTTGTTTCGTCGGATCTTTATTATCGGCAGGCGGAATATTTTTAGGTACTTCTATGGCGTATTTAATAATAAATTTTTCGCCACCATCTGCTTTTATATCTTTTTCTTTTAATTCGCCTTCGACGAGTGCGAATAGTGGTGCGCAAACAATAAGTAACAGCAGAGCGTAGATGGTTCTCATAGCATTCCTTTTCTTTCACTCGTATGGAGAGCTGCGTTGTGGTTTATTGGCAGTGAAGGACCAAACCTGTCAGAGTTTTTCGCTATGAGTTCGGTACTATTGTGATGGTCACTGGACGAGAGCGGCTTTGCAGGGCTTTATAGGGCCTAAAGAGCGATTAACAAAAGTTTGTCTGAGAAGTACATCACAGAGCAGCTCGTGCAGTCTCCCTATTTCTATTAGCGATGAATAAAGTTAATAGAACCACAGCAGCGTCTTCCGTCACGTGGCATAAGTTGGCACGTTTGTCTGTAAACACAGTCAGATCGACGTTTATTAAAGAGGAATTTTCCATGCTTATAGGTCGTATCGGCTCTCATTGCTTCCTCCTGTTCTCTATGAGTGTGCTGGTTGGTTCTGTGACCCATGTGACTGCGGCTGAAGTTATTACGGCCTACGATTCACAAAAAGTTGGCGCTGATCAAACATTAATAGCACCCGCTGACACGGTAGTGCGATTTGAAGTCCCAGCAGGCTTATCGCTGTCATTATTCGCCAGTGAACCGGCTATTCGTCAGCCTATTGCCATGACGTTCGATACCCGTGGTCGCTTATGGATGGCACAAAATGATACGTATGCTGAATCAAAATTAAATTTCGATAAACGGCTGCGCGATGCCATTATTATTTTAAGTGATGATGACAATGATGGTAAGCATGATACTAAAAAAATATTTTGGGACCAAGGCGTATGTCTGACGAGTGTCGAATTAGGGTTTGGTGGCGTTTATGCGTTATGCCCACCGCAATTATTATTTATCCCGGACGCTAATGGCGATGATGTGCCAGATGGCCCGGCACAAATTTTATTAGATGGCTTTGATAATGGTCCAGTTCGCCACAATATCGCGAATGGCTTAAAATGGGGACCAGATGGGTGGTTATATGGTCGCCATGGGATTCAAGCGACGTCACAAGTTGGGGTTCCAGGAACGCCAGAGCAGCAGCGCGTGAAAGTAAATTGTGGCATATGGCGTTTTCATCCGCACACCAAAGTTTTTGAAGTTGTTGCTGATGGAACCACGAATTCCTGGGGCATGGATTGGGATAAGCATGGCGAAGGATTTTTTATAAATACCGTCATTGGCCATTTATGGCATCTCATTCCTGGGGCGCACTATCGCCGTATGTACGGACAAGATTTAGATAAACATATTTATGCGCCGCTTGAACAACACGCAGATCATGTGCATTGGGCGTCAGGCGAAAAATGGCATCAAACAAAAGCTGATAAAGGTACCGATGCGACCTCAGCGGCAGGTGGTGGTCATGCACATTGTGGTCTGATGATTTATCAAGGTGCACAATTACCGAATGACTATAATGACCTTTTGTACACGCTTAATTTTCACGGTCGCCGCATTAATCGCGAGCAGCTTGCGCGTAGTGGCTCCGGTTATGTTGGCCACCATCATACTGATATATTACAGACCAGCGATATCTGGTTTCGTGGTATCGACATTAGCAGCGGTCCGGATGGCGGAGTGTTTATTTTAGATTGGAGTGATATCGGTGAATGTCATGATCATGATGGTGTACATCGTAGTAGTGGGCGCATTTTTAAAGTTATTGCTGGCGCTTCTCCGTCGTTACCAGCATTTGATTTGCGTCGCGACACCGCAGAACAATTAGCCGCTTATCAAACCCATGCGAATGTTTGGTATGCACGCCAAGCGCGCCAAGTTTTACAGCAACGCGCAGCAATGGGAGAAGATATTCAGGCGGCGCTCGCCCCGCTACAAAGACTCGTTGCAAGTGATAATAGTGTTCACCGCTTACGTGCGCTGTGGTGCCTCCATGCCATTAATGGGTTAACCGAATCAGCATTAATTGAATTATTAAAACACGACGATGAGCATACGCGTGTATGGGCATTACGATTACTGACCGATACGATGCCACTATTACATCGTAGTAGTGGGCCATTCGTAGAGCATGTATCGGCATCACTGTTAGAGGCACTTAATAGCTTAGCAGAAAAAGAATCATCGAGTTTTGTTCGTCTCGCTTTGGCATCGACACTACAGCGGTTGCCATTAGCAAATCGTGCGCACATAGCCGCATTATTATTACGTGACGAAACAGATGCGAATGACCATAATTTACCGCTGATGTTATGGTACGGCATAAAAGATTTAGTTGATGAACACAGTAATGTTTTACTGACGCTGGCACGCGATAGTAAAATTCCCTTAGTACGTCGTTACATCGCGCGTCGTGTAAGTGAAAATATCACACATAACACCCAAACGATTGAACAGCTTTTATCTATCACCGTGCAAAGTAGCGAAGCGGATCGTATTGAGATCCTTTTAGGTATTAGTGATGCCATGAAAGGATTGCGTAAAGTAAATCCTCCGGCGAATTGGTCTGCATTTAGCGAAAGTTTAGCGGACTGTGCAGCCGCCCAAGAACGACTGCGTGAATTAGGAACCGTATTTGGTGATGGACGAGCGTTAGCAGAAAGTCGCACATTAGCGCGCGATAAAAATGCAGATATTAAACAACGTCAAGCGGCACTCCAGACACTCATAGAAAATCGTCCAGATGATTTACGAGCGTTATGTGAGGAATTAATTACCGATAGAGATGTCAACGCGGTTGCTGTGCGTGGTCTCGCGTTATTTGATGATCCGGCGATTGCCGACATGTTAGTCAAACGTTATCGCAATGCCTTTCGTGGCGACGCAAAAAAGGAGGTCATGACAGTATTGGTCTCACGCCCGACATTTGCGCGTGTCTTACTTGCTCACCTTGGTGACGATAAAAATCAGATTCCGCGCGCCGATGTAAACGCCTTTCATGCGCGCCAAATG
>JAHEDF010000518.1 GCA_024641365.1 Planctomycetota bacterium
CGGTTAATAACGGTACAACTCCAATATCCGTTGATGTGGTTGTGAATATCGGCTCGTTCAGCGGCAATAAAAAGCCAACGGTGTCATTTACCCAATCAAAAACTACCGCTGCTCTCAATGAAACGGTTAACTTCTCCATTAGCGCCAGTGATCCAGATGGCGATACCTTAGCGATTTATTGGGATTTCAGTGACCCTGATTCCACAAAGGCGTTTGATTTTAATAAGACCTCAGTCAGTAAGTCGTGGGGCAGCGCTAAAATTTACCCCGTACGTGTAACAGTAAGCGATATGAAAGGCGGCACTGCTACTGCAACTGTAAATGTTAATGTCGGCAATGTGTCGAAATATACTATTTCAGGTACTGTCCGTAATAATGGTGGAACCGCAGTTGAAGGTGCACGTGTACATACCGGAACAACAGGGAGTTCCGTATGGAGTAACAGCGATGGTTCTTACACCTTGGTAAATCTCAATGCTGGCAATTATACCGTGCAGGCTCGCAATGATGATACGACTTACTCGCCTTCATTTACTAATCCTGTGACTGTTGGTCCAAATGCGACCGGAAAAGATTTTGGTGCATCGGATGCTCCACCAACCGTCGCTACGGCTGCTAACGCCACGCCCTCGCCGGTTACCAATAAAACTACAACACTCAGTGTGTTAGGAGCTGACGACAAAGGTGAGGCAAATTTAAAATACTTATGGACAACAACTGGCTCTCCTCCAGCGGCTGTTAGCTATTCCGCAAATAATACGAATGGCGCAAAAAGTGTGACTGCAACATTTACTAAAGCGGGCGCGTATGCTTTCCGTGTCACCATTACAGATGGAGCCGGACAAACAGTCACCAGCTCAGTGAATGTGACTGTTAATTAAACTTTAACGAGTGTCAGTGTAACTCCAAGTAATGCGACCGTTGCTCCAAATGGTACGCAATCGTTTACCGCTACTGTCCGTGATCAATTTGCAGCTACTATTTCATCGCCACCAACGATCACCTGGACGACAACTGGAGGAGGGACAATAAATAGCAGTGGCTTATTTACTGCCGGAACAACTATCGGTGGCCCACATACAGTCAAAGCAACGTGTAGTACAAAAAATGGTACTGCTAGCGTGATGATTGATGATACTCCACCTCCCACCACAACTGCTGCTGCTGAAGAAAGTAAAAAATGTGGTTTGGGTAATTTCTTCAGTGCTTTCGCCTTAGCTTTCCTGCTATTGGCGTGCCGCATGCACTTGGCAAAGGCTCGGGAAAACAATTAAACTATGGGCATCTCTCGTTGTGTTTTAGAGCAGGCTCAACGAGAGACACTGAATTCACAGTAATCACTTTGTGATGAATTCTGTATAAAATAAAAAAGGTGTTCGCTGCATATTCAAGTCAGCGAACACCTTTTTTATTAGCTATTTCTTTCACTATTTAATTACACAATTGTAAGATGTTTAACTAGAGCTGTAAAAAATCAGGTAATCCAGTTATACCTTCCACGTTGGTGCTTTACCAAAGTCTCGGTACATATCACTTAAACTTACATTCGGGCGTTTTTCTTTTGCCACTTTCATGGCATCGCTTAATTGCTGCTCATAGGTCGTTCGTTGTACACGGCGGAGGACGCCCATAGCCATAGGACCGTTACTATCGCAACCTAACCGACTAAGCAGTACATGATAAGCGGGATCATTAACTGATTCATCGTGCACGACGAGATCATTTTCCGTCACGCCATTTTCGCCGACGGTCACTATTTCAAAACCAAAACCTTTTTGGCGAATACCTTTGTTGCGCTCTTTGCCAAAAAGTAATGGCTTGCCATGTTCGACCACGACTTGCGCATCATCACGCGTTTCTTTGCTATACACGCCATTCCAGGTGCCGTCGTTATAGATAATACAATTTTGTAGAATTTCGACAAAGGCGGTGCCTTTGTGTTCGGAAGCCGTTTTTAAAGTGGCGGCTAAATGCTTGAGATCTTTATCGGAAGAACGCGCAACAAATGACGCTTCAGCACCAAGTGCCAAAGCACATGGATTAACCGGATGATCAAGACTGCCACTTGGCGATGATTTACTCTTCAAACCAGCTGGTGAAGTCGGTGAATATTGTCCCTTGGTTAATCCATAAATACGATTGTTAAGCAATAATACTTTTACCCCAGGATTACGACGCAATAAATGAATCATGTGATTACCGCCGATGGAAAAACCATCGCCATCACCGGTTACCATCCATAAATCTAATTCGGGATTGGCTAATTTAATCCCTGTGGCAACAGTCGGTGCGCGACCGTGCAAGGTATGAAAACCAAAGGTGTTCACGTAAAACGGGAAGCGGCTGGAACAACCGATGCCCGACACAAACACAATGTTTTCTTTTTTAACGCCAATTTCAGGCAACAGATTTTGCACCACCGATAAAATCGCATAGTCGCCACATGATGGGCACCAGCGAACATCTTGTCCGGAGCTGAAATCTTTACGGGTATAGGTCTGACGGTCGGACATGTTATTTAGCTCCCGGTAACAGTTTATTGATAGCATCCACAATATCGACGACTTTAAATGGTAAGCCGCGTACTTGATTAAAGCCAACTGCATCGACTAAATATTTAGCACGCAGCAACATCGATAATTGGCCGCAATTATTTTCAGGCACCAACACGCGTTTAAAGCGCCCCATTATGTCCTGCAAATCTTTCGGTAACGGATTGAGATGGCGCAATTGAACGTGGCTCACTTGTGCGCCATTTTTCTGTACGCGCTGCACCGCGGTGCGCACTGGACCATACGGTGATCCCCACGAAATGACCAACACATCACCATTCGTCGGTCCAACGACTTCGGTCGCGGGATATAAGTCAGCAATGCGCTCTACTTTTTCAGCGCGCAAGTTAGTCATTAATTGATGATTGTCAGGATCATAGCTAATATGACCGGTAATATTAGCCTTCTCTAAGCCGCCAATACGGTGCTCCAATCCAGGCGTTCCTGGAATTGCTTGCGTAAAAACCGCACCAAACTACGGTCGGCAAGTGACGGCAATTCGTCGGAAATCGTATTTTGATAACGACTTAATAAATTTTCATCAGTCAAAGCAG
>JAHEDF010000071.1 GCA_024641365.1 Planctomycetota bacterium
CTCTCCGGGAAACTTTCGTGTCCGCATACCCGGAAAGGGTTTACCCACACGAACCAGCGTGGGCAGAAGTGCCTCGTGCTGGTCGCCGTAGAGATCTTTTAACAAGCGCTCCATGTACCCGTCGGTAGACAAGAAATTTTGTCGTACTCGTAGTATTTCTCGGTGTTGTAACTCGTCCTTCATCAACGCGTACATTGCCGGATACCGCGCCTTGATCGTCGACTCGGACGTCATGTGCCCAGCGATCCGCTTGGCGTTGCCGACCATAGTCAGCAGGTGACCGGTGGTCAGCGCTTCCGTGCCGTAGTACCGAACCCCAACTTTATCAGGCAGGAGGAACGGATTCGTGATCGTGCGCCGGAACTTGTCGCCTTGCTCAGTCTTGGGGCTCCAGTGGACGCCGCTGTCTCCCGCAACGAGTTGACCATCGCCGTAGATGGTCCGTCTCGGCTTATAGTCGAGCAGCGCATTTACCTGCTCATTAAATATGTACTCACTGATCATCCACCGACGGTCAGCAGTATAGCCTGGAAGCCCGGCATGTTTACCAGAAAACAGGTCCTCGTGATTCACCACATTACCATATTCAAATCGTGACAACTTTTCGGCGAGCGCCTTCGCCGCATCTCCTTTGAGTTGGCTTTCTATCCACTGCAACAGGACCTTGCGCTCGGCCACCTCGGGCTGCTTCGCCTTTTCCGGTGGCATGTCCCCTTTGTACACTGCCTCCTGAGCAGTGGCGAAAAGTTTTTGCAGGTCTACCGGATCAATCGTCTCAAGCGCATCCAGACGAATCTTGCCCTTTTGCTTCTTAGGTCCGTGGCATGAAACGCAGTAGTTGTCTATGACCTGCAGCGCCCGCTCCTTGAGCACAATTGGATCGATCGTGTCGCCAGCAGCAGCCTCCTGACTCGTCGTCTGCGCCGTCTCAGCGCCAATCGCCTGCGGAAAATCCAGCAGCAATACCGCAATGATGGCAATACAGGGATGCAGAATAACAACTCGCTGCCCAAATCCTGGAGCGATAAGATGCAAACGTTTGGGGCGAGCGAAATTCATGAAATATGCCTCAAGCTATCGAGTTTACACGCTGATGGTTTATTATCACTTGGATACTCGTTTGGTGCCACCCCCAATCACAGATTCATACGACGGACCAACGCGAATTTCGTCAAAAGTGTTGTCGCCACCTTTTTGAAATACCAGTCGCTTGAGCTTGCTTTGATCAATGTTGAATGCCCCGGGCTCGCGCATGTACAAGTATTTACCAGACTCATTTGGTTCGGGTTCTTTGAGATCTGACTTAGGCATCATGGGATAGAATTTGTCATCCGCACCGTCTTTGCCCCAGACAAATTTACCAACGAGCATAATGTCATTTTCTTTCTTCGAACCGCCTATCCGACGGGTAACCATTTCACCATTCACAACCACCACTGTCTGGTACTCACTATCAGTGTGGCAGAATCCGATGCCATCTTTCATATCCTCAGATTGGAGCGTAATGACGGCGGACCCTCCTTTGATATTGAGGATATAGCTCATCCACATAGTAGCGCCGTCCTTGAGCAAACCGGCTTTTTCAAGGGAATCATCAAGCTGAATCGCAAACCCGCCGTTGCCGTTCGGGCATTGAAGACAGTTGCCCATAACCGGAAGATCACCAAATGTAATTCCACTCGGCATAACCTGTGGATTATTTTTGGATTTTTCATTTAGGGAAAAATATGCGCCCGTAGTACCAACGGCACCTTTCATTCCAAGTAAGTCGATCGGACTCTTAAAATCGGACGAATAATAATTAAATGGTTCGTAAACCAGCGCATTCCCAGAATCAATGGCCCCGAGATTAATACTGACTAGTGCGGGAGTGACTTTACCCGTGGTGGGCTGCACCGCATAGGTGACAAGCGCGCCTGTTGGTACTTGCTTGTCTTCGTAGCTGGTGGCATCAGCTGCAATATTTTCCGCAATTACTTTACCATCGCGCGTAATTTTATAGCCAGCAAATTTTCCAACCGGTTTCCAGGTTAACGTGACGCCGCCTGCACTGCGAGCCGCCAACAAATCAGTGACATACGTTGTGCTCGTAGCGGTGAGTTTTTGTTGTGGAGACGACGACATGTCGATCACCAGTTCATACGTGTTTTCACCAGGCAGCGCCGTACTATCGACAAACGTTGTTTGCGTGGCGGACAGCTTTGCGTCAATCGCTTCACCATTTCTCAATAATTGAATATTTTTGGCTGCCTCAGTTCCTAATTGCCAGGTGAGCTGAACACCGGCATCGGTGCCATAAGCTGCTAATCGTGATGGCAGCGTTGGTGATTTCAGTTTTTGCATCTCAGCCGCCATGGCGATGCCGATATTTAAATAACTGCGTGCATGATTATTCCAGTGATAGCCGACTTTGTCGGGTGAACCTTTGGTATAAAATTTAAATGGCATGTTGTTGGGACCGTACGGTTTGTCTGTATCGACCACGGCAACGTTCCCAGCAAATTGCGGGTATTTTGCGGTGTCGGCCATCGCGCGTTGCCCATCTTTGATTGGCGTTTCTTTTTCAATCATACCACTGGTGGCTATGACGATCGGCAAATTAGGGACACCCAGTCCATGTTCGACACTGCGAATGTCATTAATAAATGCGACAAGATTGGTTTCATAGTGCTCCTCAAGGCCACCGTACTGATCGTTCCATCCTTGATGATAACAGAGACCCGCAATTTCTATGCCCTGACCATTATAGTCAGGAAAATAAGTTTTTATGTTGGTGGTTACTTCGCGCACAATTTGTAAAATTTTATAATACTTATGACCACTTTCACCGGGATTACGCGGCATGGTATATTTACCCATGCTCGGCGGCAAAAAATCATAACCCAGGCTTTGACCGCCCCAGCAGGTTTTGATCAGCAGTACTTGGCCTTCATAAGCATCACCTATTTTATGGCCAAAACCGAGCTCCGGTCCAATAACACCACCGTGCGAACCATAACCAGGTTTTAGACCACCACAGGTGAATTGCGGCGGAATCCCTTCTAAATGAATCCACACATCCGAACGTTCCCGCCATGATCCATCTTCATTAATGACAAACTGATATTCCTTATCGGTATCATGCGCGATCGTATAGCGCAAACTATTGGAATCTTCCCCTTCAACAGATCCTTTCCCCTGCATGTTTGATTGTCCGACCAATACATAAATTCGGACAGGCAATGAAGAGTTATTTTTAACACTTTGTTTTTGCTGCGATTCCTGAGCGTACACTGGATTTAGTTGCCATGCACTCATGAGTGCACAAACAAAAAAGGCCACAACGGAACAGCAGCGTACAATTGTAATATAAACTTTGGTAACCATATGTAATGTCTTCCTTATAGAGCAGTGAAATATGAAGTAAGGTTTTGATAACCGTGATATAATCCCTGAGCGGCATCGATGGCGCCCGATCATAAACAATCGTACTCATCGTGGTTAATGTTGTTGAGTAAATTATTACTTAAATTACATCCTTTTATTTATTGTCCTTTATCTATATAGAGGTGTCCTTTTCGATTTAAATTAAATCGAAAAAATTCCTGTCCTTAAACTGAATGTAATACATTCAGTTCATACCGTTCCGCTCTATAAAGGAATTGGGCATCAGGAGATTATACTAGCATTTGCTAACGATCTCCACGACGATGTGCCGTTACCCAACAGGGTGACGTTCTAGTAAATAGCAGCAACGAATGTGAGATAATCTACAATGATTTTAGGCACTATGAGCCTACTAGGAGCAGCACGCCAAATCGCCATTTAGCCTAAGATTATTCTACTTTTGTAACAATAGTAGATTGCTTTCGTCATAATCTGGTGTCATCTTATAGATAACATCAATGATATTATGTCATTGATCAACGAATTTGTGAGTGTGCTTCTATGGCAAAAAAACGCCGCGTCGCCCTGATGCTAGACCTTAATTGGCCGTATGAATGGCATCATGGGATATTTGTCGGCGCACAACGATACGCAAAGGAGCAAGGCTGGGATACCATTATTGATGAGACGCTCGATCCTAACAATAAATATGACGGCATTATTGCCAGAACTACGCAGGAAATTTTCGATTTAGCCAACAAACACCATACACCGTTGGTTAATGTGATGTTTGGTTCTGCGGTTCGTGATAAAGTGCCAAGTGTCGTTCCTGATTATACAATCGGTGGACGTATTCGCGCCGAACATTTGTTGGAACGCGGCTTTTATAATTTTGCAGCCTTAGCTGGAGCAAATATTGGCGGGCAAATTGCCCTAGCTGAATTTATGCGAGTCATTTCACGAGCCGGATTTCCTTGCATAAGTGCGCGAGTTCCGACACGAAATCCGTCTGAGAAGGAAAAATGGAAATTAACTGAAACCATTATCGACGACTGGATGAATCGCTGGCAATTTCCAATTGCTGTCTATTTAGATCCTGCGCTTACGGCACGCATTATCGTGCAAAAATGTCATGTGCGTGGCTGGCGTATTCCAGATGATGTCGGTATTATTTGTGGTGAAAATGATAAATTGATTTGTGAAGAACCAGCGCCTTCGATTAGTCGCATTGATATTGGCTTTGATCGTATTGGTTATCAAGCAGCGGAATTCCTCAATAAATTGATGAATGAACGTCAGCACGGCAATAAAAAGAAAACCGCTGCACATCCCCCGCAAATTTTAGTTCCGCCACGAGAAGTTATAGTCCGTGAATCAACCGATATTTACTGCGTTAGAGACGATCTAGTAGCCTCTGCATTAGATTATATTTCATCGCATATTAATCGTCGCTTGAGTCAAGATAATGTCGCAGAAGCGCTCTCCGTTGGCTTAAAAACATTACAAAACCACTTTCGCAAAACACTCAATCGACCAATTGCCACCGTCATTCGCCACATGCGTATTGACCGAGCTAAACGCGCACTGCTACAAGGCGATCGCTCAATGGCCAGCATTGCGCGAGACACCGGATTTATCACGCCAGAACGCATGAACGAAGTATTTCGTCGCGAAATTGGCATGTCGCCAACAGCATTCCGTGCAATGCATAGTTAATTTTCAGGATCGCGAATTATTTTATGAACAGGCGCTGCATTTATTACGAGGCCAATGCCATTAAAGCAAATGCTGTTCCATAAAACGGATGGTAGCGATACATGGTTGGGAAATCCCACCAGGAACCATCGGGATTTTGTAAACGACATAATATAGCGGCTTGTCCATCAAGGCAACGTTGGCGTTCAGCTGCTGGTAAGGTGCGCGCTGCTTCGGCGGTATAATAATGACCAAAATAAAAGAAATACGCAGCTACGCCATGCCAGGATTCATGAAAAGTAAAATCATTTGCGCGGCGTGGATTATCGCCACCTGGGCGACCCAATGCCATTTCCAGAAAGTGATGAAAATAGAAAAATTCAGTTAAGTTCTTTTGTATTACTTTTTCTTGCTGCGGATCTCCATGTAATAAAACTAAATTACAAAGCGGATTACGCGAAATCGCACCGGGCGTTTGATTAATAACCGAACGCGGATGCTGTATGTGACTGTGTGAATAAACATAATTTCCACTGGCTGCACGTTGGCGCGCAATACAGCGACGTCCTTCTTCGAACATGATTGGTGGTACAGTAAATCCTTGCTCAACCGCATGCGCTAATGCGTACAAAACCGTGGCGGTGACAAAACTCGTACTCCCTAAGCCTGATGGCTGCGCATTTTCTTGGGTATCAATATAACCAAAACCGCCTTCCCCGCCTTGAATACGCTGTAATTCAGCAATTTGTGCTATTCCAGCCTTGCGTGCTGCTTGATGATGTGATGCCATAGTTGGCGTGGATAAAATTGTACACACGGCTTCTAAAATATAGGCATGCGACCACACATTATAATACAATCGTGGGGTAGCGCGAAGCGAAGTGGGTTGTTGTAATAAGTGCGTCGTGGCGCGATTTACGGCATCGGCAACATCGGTGCGTTCTACCATGTGAGGAATTAATGCTTTAATACACAACGCCGTCGTCGCATCGCGCCACGTATCAAAACTCGCTGATGAGCCATACGCCAATCTGACCTGCGGTAAAAATTCGGCATTGGCAGGACCGCCCCATGATCCGTCCTCATTTTGTTGCTGTAATAAAAAAGTAACACCCCGTTCAATGGCGGCCTGTTTTACTGCCAGCGTCGGACCAGCTGGTACCTGATTGTAGACAGGAATACTGCCACCTGCGCTGCGATTAGGTGACGAACCACAACCACTGAATAGCAGCAATAAAAATCCAAAGAGAAAAAACCGGTTTACAATTTTCACGAAGCCGTCTTCTTCTTGGTTGGGCGAACAATAACATCTTCAGCATGTAAACCATTTAAGATTTGTACGAGATCATCATTACTCATACCAAGCGTCACTGTACGACGTTCAACTTTTCCATCCGCCGTGCGCACCTCGCAGGTCGGCGCTCCTTTTACCACCGAAATAAAGCGTTTAGGAATTGCTAGTGCTTCAGGAATAGTATGTGGATGAATTAATTTCGCTTTCAGCCCAATGCGTAAACGAGGATCTGCATCTATACGAATTTTAACGACAAAACGCTGGGAACCTTGACTGTCCGCTTTGGCGATGTTGGCAATTGAGGTAATTTCTCCTGCTAAATCCCCATTGTGTAAATCAGGCACCAACACCCGCACCGGATCACCAACATGCAAATGCAACGCCTCTTTGGGTAATAAATTTAATTTTAATTGATAAGGCATTGCGCTATGCAATTCGGCAAATGGCGCATTTTTTGCGCCGGCACTATCACCGACTTCTAATCCGCCATGTCGTACAAGGCCTGAAAATGGTGCGGTTAAGGTTAATTTTTTATAATCGCTTTCAAAACCTTCTACGGTTTCTTGGGCATCGCGTACAGCACGTTCTAATTTACCTAACTCTTCTACTTTTTGCCGTTCACCTAACTCCATGGCTGCGTGCGATAGTTCTAGGTCTTGCGTTTTACGCTCCATATTCCGCTGCCACTCTAATTTATCGTTTGGTAATTCGCGGTCTAAATATTGTTTGTGGTCACGCCGCATTAACTCGGCTGATTCACGTTGCGTTACCAAACTTTTCTTTGACCGTTCCAAAACAATTTCTTTGGTGTCGTCGGCAATGCGCGATTCTTTGTACATTTTATCAAGTTGTGTGAATTCGGTTTCTGCAACCTCTAAGGAATTCTCTGCGCGCTGTAAATCATTATTTACTTTACGTGCACGTTGTTCGACCACATAGGTTAAAAAATGGTTCCAGTCTTTTTCCATTTTTGCAAAATCTTGCGTATCTCGTTCTAGGCGAAGGGCCTTTCCCTTTTGAAATGCGGCGAACTCTTCTTTCGCAATAGTAAGACGAAATTCGGCTTGCTCTAAAGATTCTCGGCCTTGCCGCATCCACCGATCCATTTTGTCATTACCAAAGCGCGCAATCACGCTACCAATTTCTACCGGTTGATCGGTCGGCACAATTTCTAACACCTCTAACGAACCGGCCCAATATTCTAAATCTAATTTGAGTTGCCGTACACGCGTTGCTTCGATCGCACCCTCTGCCTCGATTGACACCGCGAGTGGGCCTGGGCGAACTGTATATTCCGCTTCCGTGCTAACGTCGGGTTCGGATGCCTCGTCAGCTTTATCTTTCACATCTTCAGCAGGTGCTGGTTTTTCATCAGCATTTTCTGCTGCTTTTTCATTCGTAACGACTGGTTGTGGTACGGCAGGCTGTTCTTCCGCTAGAATGTTGTTGGTGCCTAACAGGGGCAGCAAAAGCAAAGCGAGTAAAGGCGCGTGGTGAGGTCTCATGGACAAAATAAACTCCTATGAAAGGGCACTGTATTTAAAAAAGCTTTTCAACAGTACGGTAAAACACGCTGTTAGTTTACAGCTTATTTTTTGTACAATGGAATCGAGGCGGACGTGGCCCAGCAATTTTGCTTACGCGTTTTTTCTATAAGCGCCTAACGATTGCACTCCATACGCAATGTTTGATGGTACAACAGGAGCTCATTATGTTACTCAGCGCACCCGATTGGTGTTTTTTTCGCGAATCACTTGAGCCTACCGCCTATTATCGCGCAATTCGCGACCATGGCTTTAGCGCAGTGGAAATGGTCGATCCCGCACGCTGGGATATTGCGCGACAAGCTGGACTAAAAATTTTAAATATGAGCGGCCCAGGAAAAACCGTTGGGCTTAATCGCTTAGGCTTACATCAAGAATTACTGCCCGCCATTCGTAAACAAATTGCCACTGCGTCAGCAGTCGGCATTCCGCATGTGATTGTGTTTAGTGGTAATCGCGATGAACAAGATGACGACGTGGGTCGCACCAATGTCATCACTGCATTACAACAATTGGCAGGCGAGGCAGAAAAAGCAGGTGTCACGCTGATATTTGAAATGTTTAATGACCAAGATCATCCCGATTATCAAGCTGATAATTCCGCCTACGGATTTGACGTCGTCAAAGCCGTTAGCTCACCAGCGGTTAAAGTGCTGTACGATATTTATCACATGTCACGTATGGGCGAGGATGTGATAACCGATATTACTAATAATCTGGAATTAATTGCCCATTTGCATACGGCAGAAAAACCACGTCGCAGTATTCCGCTGCCGCATGGTGAAATAGCGTATGAAAAAATAATTCCGGCGGTTATGAGTGCCGGATATGCCGGTTATTGGGGATTAGAATTTGTGGTGCAGGGTGATGTGATGGCGGAGTTACAGGAAGCGGTGGCTACGTTTGCTAAATAAATAGAGCCATTCGCCTTTGTCGACTATTCTTGGCTTTCCTTACTTTTTAAGAATTCATCATAAATCATTTTTTGCTCTGTGGTTAATAGTTCTGCATCTATTAACTCAAAGGCACTATCAGTCACTTCAGTAATAGAGTCATTTAAAAGCGGTAAAACGGCATCATTAATACGTGAAGATTTTTTAAATCGTGAGAGATAAACTAATGCACTCTTTTTAATCTGTGTCTGCTGGTCATTGAGTGCTTGTAACAATGGTTCCAATAATGTTTCATCGCCACCGTTTACATTGACCGCCATACGCCCAATTACAGATATAGCAGCATAACGTACGTCCTTTTCTTGGTCATTAATTAATTCTATTAGGCGCTGTGTTGCTTGTGGATCAATGAGATTCAGCCCAAATCCATATATGCCTGCCTTTCGCTTTTTTGCATCAGCATTGTTCATTAATTCTAACAGTAATGGAACAGCGTCGGTGATTCCAAGGATATTACAGACCGTTGCAGCACTCATTATGATATCGGTTTCATCATGTGCTAAATTCAAAATAATGAGTTTATCTAACTTAGGATCTTTTTTCTGCCCAGCATTTAATGCCACTCCTCGTAACATACGCTTACGAACGATTGGATCTGGATCTGTTAATGCTTTTTCAATAAATGCTCGCGCATTCGGCGATTTAGTGCTCGCCAAAGCAAGAGCCGCTGTCTCATTCCATGTTAGAAATGTTTCCATTGTTTTTTTGGAATCGGCTTCAGTTATACGCATTTCTTTATCTAACCATTCTGGCACACGAGCATCAGCGATTTCACCTAAAACATATAATGAGAATTCCTCCTTCTCTGCCACATATGGTTTACACGCATCTGCAACTAAGTTGTGTGGTAGTTTTATGACTGCATTGTATGCCAACAAATTTAATCCCTTCTTATCAATTATTTTAAGCAATGGCTCAATAGCTCTATTGTCGCCTATATTACCAAGGGCCACTATAGCCGCATTTACCACTTCATCATCTGAATCTTTTAGCAGTGCAATAATATCATCATAACAATCAGCAGGTTTTAGCTTAGCAATAACATCTATACTAATCAGTCGATATTTTTTCTCCGTACGGTGTAAATAACTGCGCGCAGTCGACACTGATCGAGGCCCAATTTCTACTAAACGGTCGCTGACATCACGACTGCTGACATCCCCCTCAATTGCAGTTCGCATAACTATATCGGGAATGAGAATATAATGTACGACAAAACCAGGAGCCCAGCTGGGTAATTTCCACCATAAAATACTGCCGACGATAACCAATACCCACAAAATCCCAACTGTAATCCACATCCACAGGACTTTAAAAGATCGCTCAACTACAGGGATATCGTTCGTCATTTTTTGCGCAGTGGTTGTCTCTCTGGTAATAAATTAGCAAATATAGTGAGCAATCCTTTTCTCTGCCTTATGCCAGAACGCGCTCGCTCACTAACCACGTTGCTCTCTCTCATGAAATATCGCAAAAATACAGGTGAAAATAGGAATTTATATAGTATTTAACGCAAAAAGCCGACATTTCCTTTGCTAACAATTGTCAAGGCCAAATAAAAATTTAGTCGCTACGTTTACGTAACAATTTACGACTTCAAACTGACTGTATTTCTTCATGTCCACGTGAAAACATACTTTATGTTTGGTGCGAAAGTATCGTTGCCCAGAAAATGTCTCATCGGTTATTCTCTGTATAATTATTTTTATCGTAATTTACCGAGGTGATGTTCAGTACGCAAACAGACCTGTCATAATTTACTTGTTTAATAATTTTATTAAGTTATGTCGGCAGCATGCGCAGCGCTATATGGATTTCGAGTATTTGCGGGTTGTTGGCGATTGTGTTCGCCATCGTATTTGTGTTAGCACCGAAATACTGGCCTGATGGTGTGGTCGCTTATAGCCCGTTTTTCTCCCAGATTATTAAAGCTGAAGCACGCCGATGGGATAAGAAACCGCCGCTCATTCAGGGACCTAAAGCTGACTTTGGTGTACGCGTTAAAAACCAACAAACACGCGCTTTACCCGCACTATTAGATGGTTTGTTGTCAGCAGATGAAAAAATTCGTGGGGTTGCTCTCTCCGGTTTTGATTACCTGGATACGGCGACCATCAATAACCAAGCAACTATTGCCGCGCTGGCACGACACGCCACGGATGCCGATGCACATTTACGCGAACTCGCGGTACGGCATTTAGCACAACTTGATCGTCATCTGAACCTCGTCCATGATGCCATGCGGGATAGCGAATTTGGAGTGCGACGGTCTGCGATATTGGGTCTGACTCATAAAAAGGACCTGCGCTATTTGCCTGATTTTGCGCATGCATGTGAACATGATAACTATTTATCTATACGTCAAAATGCTTTGGAAGCTATAGCACTTATCGATCATCCCGACGTTATACCGTGGTTATTTAAATTTTTAGAACGCAATGAGCGCAACGACTTAGACATTGCTGGTAAAGCATTGGCGAAACGAACCGACTTATCCCCTGAGCAACGCGAACAGGTAATGGTGTTGGTTATAAAAGGATTAAGCAATGATGCCGTCGCGTGGAATGCACATGACGCTTACAACCTCATTGAGCGCTATTTTAAGGATGATGCGATTCCCTATTTGGAGAAAACACTGCAATGCGGCGATCATCAGGCTGAACAATTAGCCGCCTATTTGTTACGATCATTTGCCGTAGCGCCTTCAGACCAACTGGTTGCGACTACTATCGCTGG